>CAZBZZ010000030.1:0-10425 GCA_964496555.1 uncultured Candidatus Peribacteria bacterium | reverse complement strand
TGGAGCGGGTAACGAGAATTGAACTCGTATCTACTGATTGGCAACCAGTCGTAATAGCCATTATACTATACCCGCGAGATGGCGCCCGGCCCGTGAGGACCCGAGCGCCTACTAATTTTTATTGAGCGTCGTCTTTTAGGTCCTTAACTTTTGGAATGTTCTTTGAAGCTGGAGCTGCTGATGGAGTTCCTTCCAAAGCTGCCATGCTTGTGAGGTTGTATCTTCCTTGTGAATCAATTTCAACTAATTTCACCTTTAAGGTGTCACCCATTTTCACAACGTCTTCTACTTTGTTCACACGTTCTTTTGAAAGTTTAGAAATGTGAACTAATCCGTCTCGGCCTGGAGCTAATTCTACGAATGCTCCGAAGTCCATTATTTTCACAACCTTTGCGTCGATGATATCACCAACTTTTGGTTTGTATGTGATCTTTTCGATCCAATCGACTGCTTTCTGACCTTTTTCTTGGTCTGGAGCTGTGATTGTTACGATTCCGTCGTCATCGATGTTTACTTCACATTCGCATTCTTTTGAGATTGCTTGGATTGTTTCTCCTCCTTTTCCGATAACAACTCTGATGTCATCAGGATCGACTGTTAGGTTCATTATTAGAGGTGCATGTTTTGAAAGTTCTTTTCGGAATTCTGGGATCGCTTTCAACATTGAATCTAGGATTTCTTGCCTTGCTTCTTTTGCTCGAGTAAGATCACGTTTCATCAATTCGATTGAAAGTCCTTTTACTTTGATATCCATTTGAAGAGCGGTAACACCTTCCGTAGTACCTGTTATTTTGAAGTCCATGTCTCCAGCGAAATCTTCCATTCCTTGGATGTCTGTAAGGATAGTGTATGAACCGTCTTCAGTTGCACCACCGTTGAATTTTTCTTTATCTACAACAAGCCCCATAGCAACACCAGAGACTGGTCTTGCGATTGGCACACCTGCGTCCATCAATGAAAGAGTTGATCCACATACAGATGCCATTGAGCTTGATCCGTTACAACTTGTAACTTCAGAAACTAACCACATTGTGTATGGGAATTTGTCTTTGCCTGGAAGGACTGGAATCAATGCACGTTCTGCGAGGTCTCCATGACCGATGTCACGACGAGAAGCTCCGCGAAGCATCTTGATGTCACCCACTGCGTATGGTGGAAATTTGTAGTGGTGGAAATAACCTTTTTCGCTATCTTTCTCCATTGTATCTACGATCTGTGCGTCTTGTGGTCCTCCGAGCGTTGTTACTGTGAGGACTTGAGTCTCTCCTCTATTGAAGAGTCCGGTTCCGTGAGTTCTTGGGAGAACTCCAACTTCTGAAAGCAATGGACGAACGTCGTCTGCTTTTCGGCCGTCGATACGTTCACCTTTTTCTAGGATATTTTGACGCATTCTTTTTTCGAATTTGCCGAGAATTATTTCTTTTAATTCTCCTTCTGAGAATTTCTCCTCTTCGATTTCTGCTGCGAATTTCTCAAGAACGATCTCTTCAACCTTGTGGAGAGTTTCTTTTACTTCTTTTTTAAGAACTCCTTTTATTGAGTCGAGCATATCGTCTGTTAATACAGAGTCTACAGCTGCTGTAGCTTCTTCTGAAGGAAGGCTAAGATCTAAAGTGATATCTTTCACTTCATTGTTCTTTTTGAATTCTGCTGCGAAATCTTTTTGAAGTTGGCAGAGTTTTTTGATCTCTTCGTGAGCCATTTGCAATGCCTCTAGAATGACTTCTTCAGAGACTTCTTTGACTGCTGCTTCCACCATTGTGATTGCATCTTCTGTTCCTGCTACAACTAAGTTGAGTTTTCCTTCTTCACATTGTTGGTATGTTGGGTTGATAATGAGTTCGTCATTGATGTATCCCATTCGGACAGCGCCAACAGGACCTTCAAAAGGCGCTCCTGTGAGCAATAGTGCTGCTGAGGCAGCGTTGATTGCACTTGTGCCAGGATCTACTTCCAGATCAGCTGAAAGGACACTACAAATGATTTGAACTTCGTTTCTTGTTCCTTTTGGAAAAAGTGGACGTAGAGGACGATCAATCAATCGCGCGGTTAAAATCGCGTTCTCAGATGGTCGGCCTTCACGTTTGACGAATCTACTTCCTTTGATTTTGCCGGCAGCGTACATGTTTTCTTCGTAGTCTACTGACATTGGGAAATAGTTCATTCCTTCTTTGCCTTTTTCAGACACAGAAGTGTTAGTCATAATTACTGTATCGCCTAATGAAGCGATAATGTAACCGGTAGCTTGTGTTTTGATTGGGTGTAACTTGAGTTCGAACTTGCGTCCTGCTAAGTCACACGAAAAACTTTTTGGTTCCATTTTTACGTGGTTAAATTCCCCGCACGTTAAATATGTGCGGTCACCTTGGAACCGGAGAGGGCTTAAGTAACAAGAGATGAAAAGTTTTCTGGCCGTCGCTCTATTCAACGGGAGGAAACTTTCCGGCTTTTGCCACCTAAACGACCCTTTGCTCCAAGGTTCTAATAGGTTTTGTGCTTATGTGTGGATTGTCCACACCTTGCACTATATTTTAAAGATCAATTTATTTTTTAGCTTTTGCAGCTGGTTTCTTTGCTGCGGCTTTCTTTGCTGGTGCTTTTTTTGCGGCAGCCTTTTTTGCTGGTGCTTTCTTTGCGGCAGCCTTTTTTGGAGCTGCTTTTGGTGTCTTCGTTGTCACTTTTCTCTTAACTGTCTTTCTTGTAGCTGCTTTCTTAGGGTTCTTTAGTTTTAATTTCTTTAGCAGTTCATCATATGAACCTTTGTCGTGTAGTCTTAAGTAGTTTAGATGTCTTCTTCTTTTACCCACCATTTGAAGTAATCCTTTTCTAGAGTGGTTGTCCTTTGGATGTGAAAGGAGATGGTCTTGAAGTCCTTCGTGTGAACAGCGTATTTTTCAATTATTTTTTTCTTATCAGAGCGATTCATGGTGTATTTTGGTGATGTATTTTGGGTAAAAAAATTCTCCCTTCCGGGATCTACAGGTAAGAATTTATCAAATTTTCTGGATTTTGACAAGACTTTTTTTTACAAAGGCGTGAAATTTGGTATAATCCATGGTTTTTACCAACTTACTACCACCATTTCCTGTATTTGAAGAATGCGATCATGGATAGAGCTACTGCCGCTATCACTCCTGCCATCATCCAAACTGCTTTGGTTGCATCTGCAAACCAAAGTCCTTGGACATTCATTCCGTAGAAACCTGTTATGAATGTTAATGGGAGCATTATTACTGAAAGGATTGTGAGGGTTTTTATGACGTTGTTCGTATTGTGAGAAATGATCGATTCGTTTGTTTCTTGAATTGAAGTTGTCAATTCCTGGAGATTTTCGATGTTATTCCAAATCTTTTCGATTTTATCTACTGTGTCATCAAAGTACACATCCAACTTATCTGGTAGGAATTTCTGGTTTTTGTGCTCAAGTTGAGCGACCACCGCACGTTGAGGCATTATAATACGACGATAGTTAATCAAATCTTTTCTCAATAAAAGTATATCTTTTAATCGATCTCGTGTGTATTCCAGTTCAAATACCTCTGCTTCTATTTCGTTTACTTGATGAGTGAGGGTTTTCAACAGTGGGAAACACGATTCGAATAAATCATCAACGATCATGTATAGCAAATAACCTGTTCCGTGTTTCATATATTCCTCCTTCGCTTTTTTGTTTTTCTTAACTGTTTCTGCAATTTTCTGAATAGTAGTGTTGTCGTTGTGGAGAGTAATCAGATAGTTATCCCCTACGAATATTTTTATCTCTGAATTTACTATTCTTTTCCTGTCCCCACGACCTTTGTATTCTGGTATATGAAGTACCAGGAATAAATAATCATCATATTCATCGATCTTCGGTCTTTCTGTTGTTGATAAACAATCCTCAATATCTAAATCGTGGAACTTATGTTTTTTTTGTAGACTTCTCAAAGTCTCTGGCTTGTGACCATCTATAACTAACCAGGTTAGCTTGTCTGCTTTTATAGTTGTTCTTTTTTCTACAGCCTCCATCGATAGATATGTTAAGTTCGGGCAAGGAAAACTTCTTTGCTCGTATTCTCTTTACTATTAAAACCGTCAGATGTCAATCTATTGATAAGGTCAAAATTTGCCGCTGTACCTGGAAAAGTATTATAATTCCTTAGAATTGATTCTCCTTTCTTATGAATTATAAAAAGCTGATTGCCGATTCTTGGCGTTTTACTCAGGAAAATAAGAGCCTTATTTATTGGTTTGGGTTTCTACCCTCTGTTTTGAGCACGACTATTGGTATTGGATATCTTGGTTATCAATTTTTTGCTTTCAAGAAGTCTTTTTTGTTTGATGTTTCTGAGACGAGTTTCTTTCACGATGTTATGGAATATGGGTGGAGTTTTGTGAGTGAACACGCGACTCTGACAGTCCCCCTGGTTGTTGTGGGAATAATCCTTGCCATTCTTTGGCTGTTGGTTCCTACGCTGACCAAGGCTGCGTCTTTCCAAGCTATTGCTAGATCTAAAAATGGGCAGAAGTCTGGGGTGGGAATTGGGCTGAAATATGGGTTGATGGCGTTTCTCCCTCTTTTTGAATTCCATCTCTTGGTGAAGACTTTTTCTCCTATGAGTATGGTGACTGAAGCTAGTTTTGTCGTGAGAAATTTGGGAATGGGGATTTTCTCTATTATGGCCCCTGTGTTTATTGTTATTTTCTGTATTTCTTTGGTTCTGGTTTTACTTTTCACGTATGCTGATCTTTATATCGTTATAGATGGAGAGGGTGTTATTTCCTCTATGAAAAAGAGTGCAAAGTTGGTGATTTTAAATTGGCAACATACGATCTTGATAACTATCTTGATGCTGATTATTGGTGTCAGGATTATCATCCAGGCTTTGTTGATATTCCTGGTTCCTGCTGTCGCCCTACTGACTGCTGGATATATAGCCACTTTAGCTCTTGAAATTACTGCTTTGATTATAGCTGGGGCAATTGGTGTTCTTGGTTTGGTTTTGGCCGCTTATCTTGGGGGGGTAGTCGATATATTTGCTTATACTGTTTGGACTTATACTTTCTTGGAATTGACCAGCCAGGATGAGATTTCTGCTAGAGATAAGGCAAAGGTTCCTCGCGCTGAGAAAATTGATGAGATTGATACTGCCCCCAAAGAAGACCATTCTCCAAAGATGCAAGTACAGGAGCCTCGGGATGATGATGATCAAAACACCCCTTCTGCCCCACCTCCGGACATCTCTGGATCGGAGGATTCTATTCCAGGATTGTTGTAGGGTTTTCACATGTTTATAGGTTTGAGAGGGTTGACTTTAAACCTGTTTTGTTCTATAATTATACTAAGATGAATAGAAATAAATACACATATGCTTTCCCTCACACAAAATAATAAGATTGCGGTGGTTGCTGTTGCTATCTTCCTTGTATCGTTTTCAGCCATGATACTTTTCCTAGGTGGAGATAGTACATCTCCAGACTTCCTGAAGTCTGATGTATTGGAAGCTGCGAAGCATGGTAGCGGACATGGAGTCTATTTCAGTTCTGATGATCATGGAGAAGGGCATGGAGAGGAGGTTGATGAGCATTCGGCTGAGGATTCTCACAAGGCAGCAGATAGTCACGAAGAGGACGGGCACGATGATGAAGCTCATGAAGCGGCAGACAGTCACGAGGCGGATTCTCATTCGGAGAGCTCTCATTCGGCGGAAGGTGATTTTGAAAACATGTACAGAATTGTAATGGATGATTTCGATAAACCTATTTTTGTTCTTGAGCCTGAGGGGAAAGTAAAATTTGTCAGCAAGAATTTTGTAGTTGATTATGGTTACGATGTTGAGGAAATGAAACCTAGCTACTTCTCATATATTTATCCTTCTGATTTGGCAGATTTTGTCACTGAGTATACTTCTGTGATTCAATCTGGAACTTCTGTGGATGGGATTGGTCCTTATAGATTTATTGAGGATGGTGGGGCTGTGAGCGTTCACCTCGTGGACTTGATGCCTGTTGTTGATGATGAGGGGAGGGTGATGGAAGTAATTGGTTGTGTGAAAGATATAACGGAGAAAGTTGAAGTGTTTGGTGAGTCGATTGAGGAATAGCTTGTTTTAGGTTCTAGTTTTAATTAGAATTTAGAGGCTTGAAATTATTAGCCTCTTTATTTATGCACGCTTACGATGCAGGGAAAATCGAAAAGAAATGGCAAGAGAAATGGGCTCGATCGGGTTCGAAGACCAGCGGCTCTAAGTCCGGTGGTTCGAAAAAGAAATATTATAATTTGGTAATGTTCCCCTATCCATCTGGAGACAAACTTCATATTGGTCATTGGTATAATTTTGCGCCGGCGGATAGTCATGGGCGCTTCATGCGGATGCAAGGACATGATGTTTTTGAACCGATGGGGTTTGATAGTTTTGGGTTGCCTGCGGAGAATTATGCGATCAAGACTGGTGTGCATCCTACAAAGAGTATTGCAACGAATGTTAAGAAAATGGTTGATCAATTGAGTCGGATTGGAGCGATGTATGACTGGGACAAGACTCTTGCGACTAGTGACCCTGAATACTACAAATGGACTCAGTGGTTGTTTTTAAAAATGTATGAGAATGGACTGGCTTATAAAAAGAAACAGGGCGTGAATTGGTGTCCTTCTTGTCAGACTGTGCTTGCGAATGAGCAGGTTGAGGAGGGCGCGTGTGAGAGGTGTAAATCGGAGGTCGAGAAGAAGGATTTGGAGCAGTGGTTTTGGAAAATTACTGATTATGCTGAGAAGCTACTTGACTATAAAGGGTTGGATTGGCCTGAGAAGACGAAGGCGATGCAGGAGAATTGGATTGGGAAAAGTGAGGGGGTTGACATTAAATTCCCTCTTTGTGATGAAGACAAAGCGAAGCATGAAGTTGATGAGTTGGTAGCCTACACTACTCGTCCGGATACTATTTACAGTGTGACGTTTATCGTTATTGCTCCTGAACATCCTTTGGTTGATAAATTTGTTGAAGGAACAAAATATGAAAAAACTGTTAAGAATATTCGAAAGCAAATTGATAAACAAACTTTGATAGAAAGGACTTCTGAAGGTGGTGCTGATAAACTCGGATGTTATTTGGGCGTGGATGCTATCAACCCTGTTAATGGTGAGAAGATCCCTGTGTATCTTGCGAATTTTGCTTTGATGTACGGGACTGGAGTTGTTATGGCGGACGCTCATGATCAAAGAGATTTTGAGTTCGCTGGGAAGTATGATATCGATTTGAAATTTGTTATTTCAGAAGATGGGAAAAAGACTTCACCTGCTAAGGCTGATCGTGCATATGTTGAGGATGGGATTCTTTTTGATTCTGGAGATTTTGATGGGATGAATAATCGTGAAGCGTTACCAAAGATCGCAACTTGGATGGGAAAGAAAAAGATTGGAAATAAAACTGTAAATTATAAATTGAGGGACTGGCTCATTTCACGTCAAAGATATTGGGGATCTCCTATCCCTATTATTTATTGCAAGAAGTGTGGAGAGGTTCCTGTGCCGGAGAAAGATTTACCGGTTGAGTTACCTTTGGATGTGAAGTTTGAGTTGCGTGGAGATGGGCAATCCCCTCTTGCGCATAGCAGAAAATTCATGAATGTTCTTTGTCCGAAGTGTGGAGCGGCTGCGAAACGGGAATCAGACACAATGGATACTTTTGTTTGCTCGAGTTGGTATTATTTGAGATATCCTTCGATGGGAAAGAGTGCTGCGGCGAAGAAGGTTTGGAGCAAGAAGGCTTTTGATCCGGCCGTGACGAAGAAGATGCTTCCGGTCGACATGTACATCGGAGGACCTGAGCATGCGTGCATGCATCTACTATATGCGAGGTTTGTGAATATGGTTTTGAATGATCTTGGATATGTGGATTTCAAGGAGCCTTTCACTCGGCTTGTGCATCAAGGGATGGTCACTAAAGATGGGGCGAAGATGAGTAAGTCGAAAGGGAATGTTGTGAGTCCGGATAGTTTTGTTGAACAATACGGAAGTGATGTTTTCAGAATGTATTTAATGTTCATGGGACCTTTCACTCAAGGTGGAGATTGGAATGATAAAGGGATCAAAGGGATTGCGCGGTTTGTTGAGAAGTTTTGGACGATGGTTAATGGAGCTGTTTTAAATGGGAAGGTCAGTGACAAGGATGGTTTGAGACATATTTTGCATAAAACTATTAAAAAAGTTGGGGCGGATATTGAGGCCTTCCATTTTAATACTGCTATAAGTTCGTTGATGGAGTTTTTGAATGCTGCTGCTATTACTGGAGTGGACGAGAAGACAGCGCGTGTGGCGGTTCAATTGATCGCGCCTATGGCGCCGCATTTGGCAGAGGAGTGTTGGTCGGTTCTTGGAGGCAAGGACAGTGTGTTCGATAGTGGTTGGCCAAAATTCAATCCTAAATATCTTGTTGAATCTACTGTGACGTATGCAATCCAGGTGAATGGAAAGATGCGCGGGACTGTGGATGTAGCGGCTGACTCTGCTCAGGCTGAGGTGGTCAAAGCGGCTCGTGAGCTTGATAATGTTGCGAAGTATTTGGCCGAAGGAAAGGTCGTCAAAGAGATCTTTGTACCGGGAAAGATCGCAGGATTTGTGGTGAAATAGGATTTAAATTGAGTCCTTAATCCAAGAGAGGTCTTTTGTTGGTGGGTAGGTTTCTATTTTTTCTAGAACGCCTGTAGAGACTGTTGTTTGGAGTGTTACTTTCGGGATATTGTCCCCTGGGTAATTTTCTAATTCTGCCGCTGAAGGCTCCATGCTAATGACTATCGTCACGTTTGGATGATATTGGACATCTGGTTCTGAGAATGCTTTGTATGGGTCTTCGTCCGGCCAGAGAATGAATTTCAATTCGGTTATCGAACTTCTGAGTGGAGAGATTGGAGAGAAAGGTGAAGTCGATAAATTAAAATTTTCATTGTCGTTTGTTGAAAAACTTAGACCATCCAGGTTGAATGAATCAGGATGTTCAAAGGTCAGTCCCTCCTCTTTTAGTTTATCCTCTGAGTCGCAAAGTTTTTGTACTGCATTGTCACATGTGAATATGTCTATTATGCCATTATTATCTAAATCAAATCCGTCCATTTCTAGAATCGAGATCACGTAATCTCCTGTCTCAAGCCTCTGTCTTATTATTGAAGTTTTTTCTCTTCCATCTTCTGAAATTAAATGTAATTCGGGGTGACCTTCTTCTGGTTTATTGCAGGCTCCTTCGGGATTCACAGCTGGCTCACAAAAGGCAGACGCATCTTCTACTCCGTCGTATGGATGTTTCCCGAGGTTCTTGTCGACTGAGAGAGGATAAACTACAACTCCTGTGTCAGGGTCGGCTGGATCCCCATCTTCATCCAACCATTCGACTCCTAGATTGGCTGGATTTGATCCTGGTTCTGGAGCGCCACCTGCTCCTATTTTGTATCCTGGATCATAGAACCTACTTCCATACACTCCTCTATTCACTCCATATATATCTGAGTCCAAGACTTCTATATTGTAGTACTCTTCGTAATCAATTGTGCTTTCTCTTATTTCAGTTGCTAATGTTTCCAATACCACTCGGGCGTCCTCATACAATGAATTTGCTAGTTCTGTTTTTTGTTCTGATTGAGATATGTTTACGAAAATATTTGCGCCGACCATGGCCACCATCGCAAAAATTGTTGATGCTATTAGGGCTTCCAGTAATGTGAAACCTTTATTTGTCATAGTTTGTTATCACTGTATTTAGTTCATATGTCTTGGGGGTCGACTTGTTGAGCCATTGGACTGTCACTACTACTTTCATTTGTTCTTCTCGGAAAGTTTCATCAGAGTCGGCGGCTGAGACTTTTTCGAATTGGACCATTCGGTAGAAGTCTGGTTTTGGGGCTGGGTCTTTTTCAAAATCTGGTTCTCCATGGACGTACACGTCATCGTTTCCAACTGACAACTTGTATTCTGAGAAATTGATTTCATCGTTTCCGGTTCCTGTTAAAGCTAAGGCTCCTGAGAGTATTTGAGTCAAAAATATTTCGCCGTTAGAGTCTCTACTCATTATGTGTGGTTCACCTCCGCTTACGACATTTGGTTCTGGGTTTGTTGTGCACGCTGTGCTGTCTAGATACTTCCTCATCCAACAATTCGTTTTGTTTGCGGGGAGATTTAACCAATTTGTATTTCTATAATTGACTACACCTTCGACGGCTTCGCGCGCCAGATTTTGTGCGACCAAATACTCTTTCGAAATCGCTGTAGTTGTCATTACAGAAAGTACTACTGTCACCGCTGCGATCCCTGCAAGCACAATACTCGTGAGTGCCGCAATGACCTCTATTAGGGTCTCTCCTTTTTTTGAGTTTTTATAGTTCACTTTGTAGTTCATCTAATGAATCGAATGTTTCGGGGCTTCCTGCTAATTCAAACAATACTATGAAATTTTCACG
>CAZBZZ010000029.1:0-10549 GCA_964496555.1 uncultured Candidatus Peribacteria bacterium | reverse complement strand
GGCGCTGGGGCTAGAGTGTTGAGCGAAAAAAGAGGTGTTTTTGTCACGCTTGAGATGGAAGGGAAATTGCGTGGTTGTATTGGCCATATTGAAGGAGTTTTGCCGTTGGTGTTGGGAGTTCGAGAAAATGCCGAAAGCGCTGCTTTTAAGGATCCTAGATTTGATTCTTTGGAGGCTGATGAGTTCGAGGAAGTGAGGGTTGAGATTTCTGTTTTGAGCATACCTCAGGAACTAGCGTTTGATGATGCTGAAGACCTTAAATCCAAACTGCATGCAGGTGTAGATGGAGTCGTTTTGAGTTCTGGATTTGCGAAAGCTACTTACCTACCACAGGTGTGGAGTAATTTTGAGCAGGAACTTGGACACGATGCTTCCGAAGATGAGGTTAAAGAAAAATTTTTAAGTTCATTGTGTATGAAAGCGGGTCTCGAACTTGATGAATGGAAAAATGGCAAAGTCAAAATAGAGACTTATCAGGCTGATGTCTTTGGAGAGGGGATGTTTTAGTTCACGCATCCGTCTGGACCTACGCTTCTACCGAAGGTCAAAATACATTTGTCTTGTGCGTTCGGCACTCCATCGTTGTCATTGTCTGGATCACAGTAATTTCCTATACCATCCTGGTCCATATCTGCCTGGCTTAAATTACTGACTTCTGGGCAGTTATCTTCTGCGTTTGCCACTCCATCTCCATCTATGTCGTTTGGATCTGATTCAACGACTGGCTCTGGTTCGGGCGTTGGTTCAGGTGTTGGATCTGGGGTTGGATCTGGTGTTGGTTCTGGTGTTTGTTCCACGACTGGAGCTGGCTCTTCGACTGGCACGACTTCTTCAACAGGCTCTTCAACCGGAACTGGTTCTTCAACTGGTTCTTCAACCGGTTCCTCAACTGGCTCCTCAACTGGTTCTTCTACTGGCTCTTCAGCAACTGGAGTCAACTCTTCCGCAATAGGATCTCCCAAAACTGACGAAAGACCTTCTTCATTCAA
Organism: uncultured Candidatus Peribacteria bacterium; assembly: GCA_964496555.1. Classification (GTDB taxonomy): domain Bacteria; phylum Patescibacteriota; class Gracilibacteria; order UBA1369; family LOWO2-01-FULL-3; genus JABILX01. Next base: position 9,560 of record CAZBZZ010000029.1, on the reverse strand, counting down.
ATCGTCCTGAGTGCCTTTAAATATAACCAGGTATGCGCCTGCTGTAGCGACGATTATAGCCAAAACGATGAGTAAAATAAGTTGTTTTCTTTTCATATTATGAGTGTTTATGATTTGGGACTAATTGTACTCTTTCCTTCAGTTATTTCAACCTGATTTTCCTATTTCATGTGTTTTCGTTTATCTCCTCTTTAGCCTTGTTGTATTGCTCGAAAATGTCGGTGTCTTTTTGGGTTTCTTCTACTTGAGTAGTACCTTTCACCTCTCCAATCACTGCCTCAACGAAGTCGCCAACGATAGGCACAAAACTAATCCGGGCTAAGAGATAGATGAAAATCGATAAGAAAACTGTTGCCCCAAGCACTGATCCAAATCCGACCATTATGCCTTTGAGCATTGAGAGGCCTAGGAATTTCCATGGATGTTTAAAGATTTTTATAACTTCCATGTGTTTGAGTTTTTTTACTTCTGTTGCGAGGAGGTTTATTTCGCGTGCTAGCTCGAGCTCTAAGTGCCGTTCTGTTTCGGCGAGACGGCGGACTTCTTTTACTAAATCCGGATCTGCTTTGCCGACTGGGAGTTTGCTGCGTAATGGTTTCTTGGATTTTTTAGGCATGAGGAAGTGTGTTAAAATTGCTGTTGTTTAATTTTATCTTAAAATCACAATTTATGAAAATTTATACTGGAACGGGAGACGATGGAAAGACCAAACTTTTGGGCCCTCGCAAGCTTAAAAAAAACTCGAAAATCATTTCCGCCTTGGGAGAAATTGACGAACTAAACAGTTTTATTGGCTGGGCTATGTGCTCGATAGACAGGAGTACTTCCTGGGGAATGTCTGTTATGAAAACGTTGGACAAAGTTCAAGAAGACCTCTATGGCATTGGAGCAGAACTCGCTGGGGCAAACACGAGCAAAACTAAGCTGGAGGATGTTGACTGGGCGGAGCGAATGATTGATGAATTTTGGGCGCAAATAAAAGGTCCTCCTGGTGACAAAAACAGGTTCACTGGGAAGAAAGTTGGGAAGTTCGTGAAGCCGGGGGAGAGGGGAGAGCTTTCTGCGAGACTACATGTTTGTAGGTCTGTTTGCAGAAGGACGGAGCGAGCTTTATACAACCTAACAATAGTGAAACGTCTTAAATATATAAGACAATACCTTAATAGGTTAAGCGACTTGTTATTTGCCATGAGTGAATGTTAGAATGGAGCGCGCTTATGAAGAAAAAAATAATGAACATTTTGGTCGGGGGACCTGCGGGGTCTGGCATCGAAAGTGCTGGGCTGTTGCTTGGACAGGCTCTGAATAGAGAAGGGGCTTCTGTCGTTGTTTCTAACGAAATAATGTCTTTGATCAGAGGTGGGCACAATTATAATCGTGTTCGCTTTTCTTATTTTGAAGAAGTTTTGTGTCACGACGAGACTGTCGACATCGCTGTTGCTTTGGACCAAGAGGGAGTTGCTGAGCATTTGAGTCAGCTTTCTGAGGGCGGTATTTTGGTTCATGATTCTACTTTGAATGTGGAGGGAGTTAAGGCTCCTGAGGGAGTTGAGTTGATGGCCGTAGATCTTGCCGGAACTGCGAAAGAGGCCGGTGGGGATATTTATAAAAATACTGTTGCCATGGGGGTTGCCCTTGGTTTAATTGGAGAAGATTTAGCTTTCATTGAAAAACTGCTTCGTGAAAGATTTGGAGACAAAGGAGCGGAGGTTGTTGAAGCTAATTTAAAAGCTTTGAGAGCTGGCGCTGGATTTGTGAAAGAAGCTCGTTTTGAACTAGAGAAGGAGACTGATTTTTCTGGGGAGATGCTCTTGAATGGAAATGATGCGGTTTGTCTTGGAGCTGTCACTGCAGGATGCAAGTTTATGGCAGCATATCCGATGACACCCGCTTCCTCTATCATGCATACAATGGCAGCTTGGGGGCCCGACAAAGGGATCGTAATGAAACATGCTGAAGATGAAATCGCTGCTATCAACATGGTTGTTGGCGCTGGGTTTGCTGGTGCCAGAGCTATGACTGCAACTTCTGGTGGCGGATTTGCCTTGATGACCGAAGCCGTTGGATTGGCGGGCTGCGCAGAAGTTCCTTGCGTGATAGTTAACTCACAAAGAGTTGGACCTTCAACAGGTTTGCCAACGAAAACTGAACAAGGAGATTTGAGACAAGTGATGCACGCTTCTCAGGGAGATTTTCCTAGGGTCGTACTTGTGCCTGGCGACGTTCAAGAGTGTTATTCAATGGCATTTGATGCGTTTAATTTTGCTGATAAATATCAAATACCTGTGATATTATTATTGGACAAATATTTGTCTGAGGCCTTTGTTTCTTTCAAGGCTTTTGAGGCAACTGATCTTGCGATAGACCGCGGAAAGATTTTGGATGAAGCTGGAGCTGGAGCTGTTTCTGAAGGTGGCTTTTTCAAGAGATATGCGGATTCTGAAGATGGTGTTTCTGGAAGAACTTTGCCAGGAATCCCTGGCGGAGAACATGTGACTACGTCATATGAGACAGACGAATTTGGAGACTTGGTCGAAGACCGTGAGAATCGTGTTTTGGAAATGGAAAAGAGAATGAGAAAAATGGAGGGGATTTTGGCGGAATTGGACAAACCTGCTTTGATTGGAGCTTCTGCCGAAGAAGCCGAGATTACTTTTGTAGCGAATGGATCACTGAGGACTGTTTTGGAAGAAGTCGTTGCTCGACTTGAGGCTACTGGTATGAAAACGAATATTTTGATGATTAAACATTTGGTACCTTTCCATGCTGAAGAGGTGAGTGCGATTTTGGGTGCTGCGAAGAAAACCGTGCTGGTTGAACAAAACTACTCAGCGATGCTGGGTGGGGTGATCCGCGAAAATACTGGATTTGATTTTGAAGAAAAGGTTTTGAAATATGATGGAAGGCAGATGGATAGTAATTATATATTAAAACAGTTAAGTTCGGACTTAAGTAAAGGGGGTAGTTAAGTTCGGGAGGTAACCTTAAAATAATGACTGAATTGAAAGACTTACAAACCAGAGAAAATCCGAATTGGTGTCCGGGATGCGGAGACTTCGGAGTCCAAGCTGCTGTAAAAGGCGCTATGGTTGAAGCTGGATTGAAATCTTCTGAAGTCGTGATTTCTAGTGGAATTGGATGCGGATCGAAGATTCCTCATTGGGTTAAATGTTATGGATTTGAAGGGCTGCATGGGCGACCTTTGCCTGTTGCGACTGGAATAAAATTGGCGAACCCTAAGCTGACAGTTATGGCTATCGGCGGAGATGGAGATGGGTATGGACTTGGGATGGGACATTTGATCCATTCGATGAGACGAAATCTTGATATCACTTACATTGTTCAAAATAATCAAATTTATGGACTAACCACTGGGCAAACTTCTCCTACTTCTGACAAAGGAGTGAAGACTAAATCGACTCCTTCGGGAGCTATCGAGATACCTGTGAATCCTATTGAGTTGGGATTGGCTAGTGGGGCTACTTATTTGGCGCGTGGTTATGCTGGAGATTTGCCACATTTGACTTCGTTGATAGTTGGAGGATTGAAACATCGCGGATTTGCTTTGATCGATACTTTCCAGCCATGTGTGACTTTCAATAAAGTTAATACTTATGACTTCTTTGGGAAGCGTGTTTATCGATTGGAGGATGATAAAGATTTCACCGTGGCTAAGCCGGGAGATGAAGCTGCTATTTGTGATGCTGTGAAACGTGGTCGTGAATGGGGAGACAAAATTCCAATTGGATTATTTTATCAAGAAGAGCGAGCTACTTATGGAGATGAAGAGCCCGGATTTTCTGGTGGAGGTCGGCCTGTGGATGTGGCTTCGGCGCCTGTTGATATAGAGGAGCTGAAGTCAAAGTTTATGTAAGTTTCTTAGAAAAAAAATGCCGTCCTCAAGAAGGAGGGTTTAAAGGAGGATCTTTGCATTTCGCTGAAGGCCTGCTTTTTTTGTGCGCATTAGTGGTGAGCCCGCGAAGGTTTCGAGGAATTGTTCGTCGGATTTCATGTCTGCGATTTTCTCGAGCGAGAGTGAGTCTCCGGCAATTTGAGTTTCTGTGATTGGATTCTTTGGGCTTGTTTTTGCGCGACAATTGTGAGGACAAACTTCCTGACAAATGTCACAGCCGAAGAGTCGACGGGTTGGCTTTGTTTTGGCGGCAAACTCGGGTGAGATCGGGCCTTTATGCTCGACCGTCAGATATGAGATGCATTTTTTTGCGTCTATTTGTGTACGACCTGTTTTTGGATCTAGAGTTATTGCATTGGTTGGGCAGGCGTCGACGCAGCGAGTGCATGTGCCGCAAGAAAGGCCTCGTGGTTTCGTTGGTGTTGGAGATAAGTCGAGGTCGGTGATTATTTCTGAAAGCAGCACCCATGAACCAAATTCTTTTGTGATCAAGCATGTGTTTTTTCCTATGAAGCCTAGACCAGCTTGTTCCGCTAGAGATCGTTCGAGGAGGGGACCTGTGTCGACGTAGCTGAGGGTTTGAGCTGCGAATTTGTCTTTCATATAGGATTCGATTTTCTTGAGGCGTGCCTTTAGGATTTTGTGATAATCTCGGCCGTATGAGTATCGAGCAATGCGCCCGTGGCCTTTCGTAAGCGGTGGTTGGTCGTGATAATAATTGGTTGCGAGACAGATTACTGTTTTTGCGTTTTCTAGGAGGGCGCTTGCTGATTTTCTTTTGATCACGGCGTCTTCGCGGCCCATGTAGCCCATGTCTGCGTTGAAGTTTTGATCTATCCATTTCTCATAATGCACGTACGATTCTTTTGGCAGTTTAGGGTTTGCAAATCCGACCAAGTCGAAGCCTTGTTCTTTCGCGAACTCTATAATTTGCTCTTCTGTGCCTTTTGTTGTCATACATGCATTTTTAAAAATACTTCTGTAAGGGTGGCAACTCAAAGTGTAATACAAACTGTTCACTTAAGTAAAAGAATAGTGTTAGGATTGATCCCTTTGGGGTAAAATTTATAAGAAAATAAAAATCCAAAATGAAAGGAATGACCGCTAAATTTTCGGAGGCAAAAAAAGTTCTAATGGAGGCTAACAAGATCTGTATAATTTCGCATAGAAGTCCTGACGGAGATGCTGTTGGCAGCAATTTAGCTTTGAGATATTGCCTTGAGAGTTATGGCAAGGAAGTCGTGAGTGCCTGTGTCGACCCCATCCCAAAAAACAGTTTGTGGCTTCGTGATGCAGATAAATTTGTTACTGATTTTAATGTTGAAGACTTTGACGTGATCGTGAGCGTAGATTGTGGAGCCAAAAAGCTAGTTGCCTTTCACGAAACTAAGCCTGAGATTTTCGAAAAGCCATTTATTAACATCGATCATCATGAGTCTAACAACGGGTTTGGGACTGTGAATTTAGTTGATGCGGATGCGTGCGCTACAGCTTTTATTATTTTCTTTTTCCTGCGATACGCGAAATGTGAAATAGACAAAGATACTGCGACCGCGCTAATGCACGGTCTTTATTTTGATACTGGGAGCTTCATGCATTCGAATGTGGATGAATACGTCATGAAAGTTGGGTCTGAGCTGATGAAGCAAGGCGCTAACATTAAGCGGATTGCAAAGGAGCTTTTTCATACAACACCCGTTAACAAACTACGCCTCTGGGGGCGTATTTTAGAAAGGACTTACGTGAATGAAGATGGAGTGACTGTCTCTGCGGTGAACAAACATGACTATCAGGTTTGCGAGTCGGACTCTAGAGATACGAGTGGGATAATTGATTACCTAAATGCTGTACCTGGAAGCAAATATTGTGTTTTATTGAGTGAGGATGAAAGAGGTTTAGTAAAGGGATCGTTGAGAACACAGAGAGATGACGTTAATTTGAGTGATATTGCAGGTCAATTTGGAGGGGGAGGACACCCAAAAGCCAGTGGATTTGGGATGCCTGGCAGGTTAGAACCGCAAATTTCGTGGAAAATCGTACCTGAAAATGGGTCATCTGCCCATGGGAAGGAGGTCGACGAGAATGGAGAGATGAGGTTCTAGATTAGATTTCCGAGCCGGCTCGGCCTCTTCAGGTTACGCAGCCTTTCAATCTGGGTGTTTTTGTGGTATAATAATCAGATAAAAACAAATAAAAACATACAAATATGCCCGTTTCTGATTCAACACTCTCGAAGACACTGCTTGAGCAGAAGTTGATTGATGAAAAAAAAACTCAAAGCTATTGCTGGGAAGGCTAAAACTGAGAAGGTTAGCCTGCAAACGGCGTTATTTGAACATGGTGTAATAGGAGACGATGTCTTGGGAAAGGTTGTTGCTGGTATTTTGAAAGTTCCTTTTGTAAAGCTGGCAGAGGCCAATATTGTTGAGACTTTACTCCGAGTCATCCCTTACACCGTGGCTTCTCATCAGCATGTTTTACCTTTCAAACAAGAAGGGGACAATCTTTTTGTGGCGATGTATGACCCTTCAAATAAGGAGATTATTAATTTTATTGAGCAAAAAACTGGATTTAAAGTTATTCCTCATTTTGCAACAAAGAAGGACATAAAAGCTTCTTTGAAGATATATAACAGGGATATAAATGAGAAATTCAACAAACTATTGAAGAGTGTAATGGCGGATCCTTCTAAAATTGAATCACTCAAGGATGCGGCCAAAATTTTGGATACTATTATTTTATTCGCATATCAAAACAGCGCCTCAGACGTGCATATTGAACCTCATTATAAGACTCTAGTTGTCAGGTATAGAATGGATGGGATTTTGCATACAATTGCCGAACTTCCTATGCAGATCAAAGACCTTTTGACTACACGTGTGAAAGTGTTGGCAAACCTGAGAACAGATGAACATCGAGCACCTCAAGACGGACGATTCAGGATTGAGCTGGAGGGAAATGAAATCACCATGCGTGTATCTGTCATTCCTGTTTATGATGGGGAGAAAGTTGTGTTGAGGCTTTTGAGTTCACAGAAACAAGAACTGAACCTGGATTCTCTGGGGTATAGCCCGGCGAATTTGAATATAATTAAAAATAACATTCTCAAAACTCACGGAATGATCTTGATGACCGGTCCTACTGGGTCGGGGAAGACTACTACTTTGTATTCGATTTTGAAGATGCTGAATTCTCCTTAAGTCAATATTGCTACTATTGAAGATCCGATTGAGTACAGACTGGAAGGTGTGAATCAGATTCAAGTTAACCCGAAAGCTGATCTTACTTTTGCAAACGGGTTGCGTTCTGTTTTGAGACAAGATCCTGACATTGTGATGGTTGGAGAAATTCGTGATGAAGAAACTGCTGGAATCGCTATTAATGCCGCTCTGACGGGACATTTGGTGCTTGCGACGTTGCATACCAATGATGCTTCCACGACACTTCCTCGTATGCTTGAAATGGGCGTGGAGGGCTTCCTAGTTGCTGCTACTACTAATGTAGTGATAGCTCAAAGACTAGTTCGAACTGTTTGTCAGCAATGTAAGGAGGAATACACCGTTACCAATGAAGTACTCGATGAAATGAGCAAGAAGGCAAGCTTGGAATTTAATTTGAGAGAATCTTTGGACTGGGCTGTAAAAGCCGCACCTAATATGCAGAGTAAAAAGACTGCTGAAGGCTTTGTGCTTACCAAAGGAAAAGGATGTGAACACTGTGGAAATACTGGATTTAGCGGACGACTTTCTATCTCTGAAGTGATAGATGTCACTGATTCAGTAAAAGGACTTATCTTGCAGGGAGCTGATGCTTCCCAGATAGAAGAACAAGCTAAAAAAGAAGGGATGGCCCCAATGTTCCTAGACGGAATCATCAAAGTCATCCAAGGCTCAACCACTATAGAAGAAGTATTGCGTGTGATGCGCGCTTAATAAAATTTATGCCAAAATTTAACTACACAATCAGCACTACTGGAGGCCGTCATCAAGACGGTTCATTGAATGCTTCCAACAGGGAAGCTGCTCTCCTAAAGTTGCGGACTGAAAACAAAGGGAAAATTATTCTTTCCTGCGTTGAAGCTGGCAAAAAGAAAACTCAATACTTTTGGCAAAAACCTCGTTTTTCTTTTGAGGACAGGATGATCTTTACCAAGCATTTGTATGCGATGGTAAAGGCGGGAATAACAATTACAGAAGCGATCCGAATCTTTATGGATCAGACGAAAAGCAAAGCGAATAAAACAATGTTTGAGAATATTTTGAGCATGACCAAAAGTGGTCAAAGTTTGGCAAAGAGTCTTATCCCTTACAAATATATTTTCACTGATATTTATATCAACATGGTAGCTACTGGGGAGGAGAGTGGAACCTTGGAGCAAACTTTGGAATATTTGGGAGTACAGCTTGAAAAAGAATACGATCTAAGAAAAAAAGTAAAATCAGCGTTTATTTATCCGGCTGTTATTTTGTCTGTGACTCTTTTGATGGCACTTGGAATTGTGATTTTCATAATGCCGAAAGTGACGAAGATTTTCACATCTTTTGATGTGACTTTACCGTTACCTACAAGATTTCTTATCGCTTTCAGTAATTTTATTACTGGACAGTGGTATTTCGCTATCGCTGCTATCATTGCCCTTATAGTTGGCCTCAAATTACTTTCAAAACTTAAGTTTGTAAAAGAGGGCTGGTATCGAGTTTCTCTCAGACTGCCTGTCTTTGGGAGCATATTGGTCAAAACAAATTTGGCTAGGTTTGCGCGAACTATGAATTCTCTTTTGGAGAGTGGAATAGCCATGACTAGAGCCCTTCAAATTGTCTCTGATTCTATGTCTAATGGCGTTTATAAAAAGTTGCTTCTTGAGGCTAAAGAACGGGTAGAGCAAGGTGGAAATCTGGGAGAAAGTTTCGCTGCGCACGAACGGCTTTTCCCTCCTTTGATGGTGAAAATATTGATGGTGGGAGACAAGACTGGAAGCATGGAGGATTCGACCAAACAGCTTGCTGAAATTTATGAAAAAGATGTGGATAATATGACAAAAAATTTATCAGTATTACTGGAGCCGCTCTTACTTGTATTTATGGGACTTGTGATTGGAGGGCTTGCTCTTTCGATCATAATGCCTATCTATCAATTACCTAATTTGATTCAAAATTAATATTAATGAAAAGTTTTATTAAGAAAATTAGTCGAGATGAAAGAGGATTCACATTCCTTGAAATGACCATATCTCTTGTTGTTATGGCTGCGATTTTGGGCCTCTCCGCTCTCTATTATCAGACTACTCAAGTCAGAAGTGATTTAAATGGGCAGGTCACTCAATTTGTTTCTAGAGTTCGACTTGCTCAAAGTGATGCAAAGGCTGGTAAGGGTGGATTGGATCATGGGGTTTACATGAAATTGAACAAGTATGTTGTTTTTTCTGGATCCTCTTATGTTGAAGGGGCAGATGCGAATGCGGTAATTGATTTACCAGGCACTATTACTATCCAAAATGTTTCTTTAAATGGTGGCGGACCAATAATTCTATTCACCTCTCCGGATGGAGAGACTTCTAATTATGGAACTTTGGACTTCGTTTCCCAAGATGGATCAACTAAAACTATAACAATCACACAAATTGGAACTGTCTATTATTAAAAAATCC
>CAZBZZ010000028.1:0-10698 GCA_964496555.1 uncultured Candidatus Peribacteria bacterium | reverse complement strand
ACCAACAAAAGGTTTCCCCTGCAAATCCTCATCTTTTCCTGGTCCTTCTCCAATAAACAAAATCCTCGCCTTGTGGTGACCATAACCAGGCACTGAATTTGTTCTACCAGAACAAAGCTGACACTTATCGCATCCTTTAATTTCCTCACAAATTTTTTCTAAATTATTCATGATCGTGATGTTTCCCCCAAAGACCTATAATTAATAAACCTAATCCTATAGAGAAAACTACGGCAACATACAACAAAGCTTTCCCAGCCATCAAACTCATAAACTTACCTACAAAATAAACCATAGATTCCACCTGTTCCTGATCCAAAGCTGCCTGATCCAAAGCCTCCTCAGGAATCATTTGAGACGCAAAAGACGGAAGTTGATATAAAACCAAAAACAACACACCAGTAACCAAAGACGATGAAATAAGCGGTTTAGATATCCATCGAACAATCCTGTGCCATGGCTTAAGAATAATCAATGCAATGATCACCAAAAACAACATCAATACAGAAAGTGACATCCACCAAACTTTCCAAAGCAAATCTTTATTCAAATTAATCCCATCCCCCACTTCAAGATCATCTTCATAGAATTCAAAAACCTTAACTTCAGTAGGCATAGAACTGAAAACCCCTTGATCCAAAACAGTTAAAATCATTTCTTCAAAATCTTTTCTCGAAACATCTTTGGGAACACAAGGATTCTCTTCAGTAGGCAGAGAAGACCCTTCACATTCAGGAAGGGTATCCATTATTTTCCCAGCAGTAAAAGAAGAGAACTCCGGGAACTTGTCCACCAAGCCAGAAAAATCCAAAGTCACAACAGCCTTCCCCTGTTCATCAAAAACTGGATCAACTATTTGTGAAATAAAAGGAACCAAAACATTCTCAAAATCCTCAGGCTCAACAATCTCTCTCAAAACTTTTTCAATCTCACCTTCCGTTAAGAAATCTCCAAGCTGCTCACTATTTTTTTGAATCGCAGAAGAAGAAACCTCTACAGTGGTTTCATAAAAGGCATCCGATAAATCACCCTTATAGAAATCAACATCCAAAAGAGTATTTAACAGAACAAAAAGCAAAAATGAAGCAAAAAAGAAAATAGTAAAAATGAACGTGAAAAAAGAGGCGAAGATGGATTTAATCATAGGAATAATTTTTAAAAATTACCGAAAGGTAATTTATCACATCTTCTTCCTAATACAAAATCCCGCAGCTTTCTGGTGACCTCCACCACCATAGCCCTGAGCTATCTTTGAAAGATCCACATCTTCACGTCTCGTTCTCAAAGATCCTTTGATCAATTTCTTGTCCTCCTGAAGGAGAAGAGTGTACTCAACCCCAGGAACCATATTTAAATAATCAATCGCACCTGACAATTGATCAGCTTCTTCACCCTTTTTTGGCTCATCATTCTTCACAGACGAAAGCAAACAATTATCATTGGTAACTCTCGCATTCGAGAACGCCTTTCCCCAAGCTTTCAAAGTATCAACAGTGCTCGTCTTAAATAAAGATTTAATCAGAGGCGAAACTTTGGCCCCTTTCGAAGTCAAATCACTCGCAACTTCAAACACTTTTTGAGAAGAATTTGAATGCATAAAACTTCCAGTATCATTGTAAATCCCCGTAATCAAACACGTCGCCATATCAGGAGTAATATTCACGCCCAAATAAGTGAAAATATCATACAAAATCATAGTAGCCGAAGCACTCTCTGTATCAACTATATTTATGTGACCAAAATGATCATTAGATGGATGATGATCGATATTAACTATAAATGGAGACCCTTGATTTTCAGGGCTAGTAGCCAGAATTTCTGGATGATCTTCATGAAAATTAGTCATATAATGAGCTCCACAATCAAGAATCATAATGAGATCATATTCACTCGGGACAATCTTATTTTTAACATCACTCATAAAAGGCAAAAAAGAATACTTCTGAGTAGGTTTATCAACACATCCCAAATCAACATTCTTCCCCTCTCCATCAAGCCATATCTTCATAGCACACATCGAACCGAGTGCATCCCCATCTGGTCCCCTATGACCAATCAGGAGGATTTTCTCCGCCTTCTTCAACTCTTTCCACAACTTTTCGTAAGATTCGTTTTTCATAAGTGATACCGCATTGGTGTAAATTTTTAGGAAACATTATACATCTTTCTCGGGATTTATCAAGTGGTAAATACTCATTCCTTAAGGTATATTTTGACCATGAAAATTTACTTTTTTGGAACTCCAGAATTTGCAGTTCCAGTGCTCAAAACATTGGCATTAAATGACGCTATAGAAATACAAGGAGTTGTTACACAACCAGACAAACCTGGGAACCGAAAAGTCATAACTCCCCCACCCGTTAAGGTGGTAGCCGAAGAGATGGATCTAGAAGTTCTTCAACCAGAGAAAATAGACAAAGAACTCATCGACCAAATCAAGAAAGATTCCCCAGACACCATAGTAGTCGTCGCATATGGAGGGTTAATCCCAAAAGAATTACTGGAGATTCCAAAGCATGGTTGCCTCAACATTCATCCTTCACTTTTACCCAAATACAGAGGAGCATCTCCTATACAAGAAACACTCCTAAACGGAGACAAAGAAACCGGAGTATCAATAATTCAACTAGACGAAGACCTCGATCACGGACCAGTCCTTTTAGTAAAGCGAATGCCAGTAGATCCAGATGATAACTTCATCTCATTATCAAAAAAACTCTCAGAGGTTTCCGCTTTGTTAATGACATTAGCACTCGATGACATAGATCAAGGAGTATTGACTCCGATCCCGCAAGAACATGCCAACGCAACATTTTGCAGAAAAATAGAGAAGAAAGAAGGAGAAATAGACTGGAATCGCCCAGCAGAAGAAATCCTAAATCAAATACGTGCATTGAACCCATGGCCATCAACATACACAACCCTCAACGACAAAACCCTAAAAATTATCGAAGCAAAAATCCTAGAAAACACATCATCAAAAAAACCTGGTGAAATAGAATTAATAGACAAAGAAACTTTCGCATTCAAAACAAAAGACAAACTCCTCGCACCTACCAAGCTTCAACTCGAAGGAAAACCTGCCACAACTAGCAGAGAATTCATCAATGGGAACCAAAAATTACTCAAGGATTAATCCTCATCTTCAGCATCCTCCCCCTCTTCAGCCAACTGCTCATAGTAGTCAGTATTCAACGGAACAATATATCCAGCCTGAGGCAGTAATTTATTGACCTCATCTTGAACGTTCATCAAAGCCGTACCAGAGGTAATCCCATCTGCAACCTGTTCAATAGCAGCAGCAAACATCTCCCTATTCATTAAGTAATCAAACACAGGGAAACTCTCCGCATAACCAACCTGTTCAGCAAAAGTTCCATAAATCGGATCCAACATCTGTTCCTGAATCAAATCACGCCGAGAAGTTGGTCTGTGAGTATGTTCAAAGTAATATCTTTCACTTTCAGGATTAGTAACAAAAGTAAGAAAATCCCAAGCAGCCTCTGAGTCCTCACTAGTCCGAGCAACACCAAAAGCAAAATAATCAGCGTAAGTATCACGCTTTTCAGTCGAAACAGACGGATCAACAACTTGTGGCAATGGAGCAGTCTTTATAGAAGAAACATCCACTACAGTATCCAAATCAACTTTCAATCTCTTCCTCTCAGTTAAAATTTCTTCATAAGTAGAAGGATAACCAAATATCATAGAAACTTCACCAGCCGCAAAAGCAGAGATATCATTTTTGTCATAGTCACGAGCCATAAATTCACTCCAGCTATAATGTTTCCGAGACTTGTCAGCAAAACCAGTATATAAATCCATAGCAGCAGAAGCAGGCTTAATAGATCCAGAGGTCATAGAGGCAAATATAGCTTTACCCATAACATCATCGTAAAATCCAGCTCCTTCTTGGATCATCAACGCAAACAAAGCATCAACTCCATAAGTAACATTCGAAGAAAGCCCCATCGCAATACCAGAGACTTCAAAAAGATTTGAAGTAGAACCACTCTTGCTCAAAAGATAAACATCATCCTCCAATCCATCCCAAGTAGAAGCCGGCCTTCCACGATTTGGAACAGCATCCTCGTAATGATCCTTGTTGTAATAAAGAGCCAAAGTATCAACCGCCATAGGAATTCCATAAACACGCTTTATCCCCTCATCATCAGTTAAAACAAGATCCTGAGAAGCAACATCCACAAAAGTTTTCTCATAATCATCTACCGACCCCATTGTCTCAGGCATCGCTACAAGTTTCTTTCGGTTTTTTACAAACCAAGAATTAGGCATCACAAAAAGATCCGCTCCACCTCCTTCAGCCAACTCATTCAAAACCCTTTTCTCATATTCCTCAAAGTCATAAAAAACTTCATACGAAATCTTCGTATAAGGATTATCTGCAAGATATTGCTGAATCAACGGATCAAAAACATCCGCAGCATCATACATATTATAGATCGTTAAGTTTTTTTCAGTTTGATCTACAGGGGGCAGTGGTTCCTTTGTTCTAAAGAGTGAGCAAGAAGTAGTAAAAACCGTAATTAGAATAAGGAAGAGAACAAAAGGAGTTTTTTTACAAAAGTTCATAGGAATAGGAATTAAGTTACATGGGCAATGCTTTTATTTTAGCACTTCTTACCGATTATAAAGAAACCACCTCCTGTAGTCTAGAAAACTTGAAAAACACTATGCAGCAACAGGCTCTTTTTCAACCTCTTCAACCTGTTGAAGCTCATCATTAGCCTTCGGTTCAGAAACATCTTTCACATTAACTTCTATACTTCCTCGCTTCCTTTTGTAGACAAGAACGTTCAGTTTCTCCAAAACAATCTCAGTCCCAAACTTCTTTTTACCAGAAGCATCCTCATAGGAAGTATTCTGAAGTCGTCCCGAAATATAGACAGGACTCCCCTTTACCAAATGCTGAGCTGCGACGTCAGCAAGTCGTCTCCACGCAACAACTCTGTGATAATCAACCGCTTCTTTTTTCTCACCATCACTGGTTTTCCAATCGCGATTGGTTGCAACAGGGAAAATTGCTACAGATATACCCGAGTCTGTTTTCTTCAGATCAGGATCCGCAGCGAGGTGCCCAATGAGCACCGTTTGGTTTACACTTCTCATAATTAAAAGTGTTAAAAAATAAAACACTTCAAGCGTACAATACGAACCTCAAATTTTTCTCAAGTTTAATTCAAATTTTCCTTACATTTTCCTCAAATCTTAGCTAAAATCAAACCCCATTAACAAAACAAAGAATGTTCACAGGGATAGTCCAAACAAAAGGGAAAATAACAAAAATGACTTCGACCAACGAAGAAACCGAAATCGTGATCGAAGCTAACGATATTTTCGACAACAAGAAAATCGGAAGCTCAATAGCAGTAGATGGAGTCTGTCTTACAATCACCAAAATAGAAAACAACAAAGCATATTTCAACCTAATGAACGCAACTCTAGAAGCCACAAAATTAAAAGATGCAAAAGAAGAAATGGAAGTGAATTTGGAACCACCACTCTCATTCGGACAAGGACTAGACGGCCACCTCGTTCAAGGACACATCGACGTAACAGGTGAAATCCTAGATATCAAAGAAGAAAGCAAACAAACAATAATAAAAATCTCTTGCCCAGAAGAATTCCGGAAATACCTAGCGCCAAAAGGATCGATCACAATCAACGGAGTAAGCCTGACCATTTCATCAGTTGATCAAAACACATTCGAAGTAAGCCTCGTAAAACACACCCTATCAATTACAAATCTAGCAGACCTAAAGAAAGGAGATAAAGTAAACCTAGAATTCGATGCAATCGCCAAATACATTTCATCACTCATGAAAGCAACAAATGGAAATTAAAAACACAAAAGCCGTACCAATTCCAAAAGGAGACGACCTAAAAATATCTATAGTCCTCCCCTATTTCAACGAAAAAATCGGGCTTGAATTATATGAGAACTGTATAGAAGCACTCACAGAAAACGGAGTAAAAAAATCAAAGATAAACCTGGTCAGAGTACCTGGAGCACTGGAAGTTCCATTTGCAGCACAGAAAGAAATAAAATCATCAAAACCAGATGCGATAATAGCATTAGGAGCAGTGATAAAAGGGGAAACAGATCATTACGACCAAGTTTGCAACGAAACCTTCAGAGCACTTATGAACTTACAGCTGAAGTTAGAAACACCAATTATCTTCGGGATTCTAACTTGCAACACAGAAGCTCAAGCAAAAAACAGAAGCTCTAAAACTGGCATGAACAAAGGGAAATCATACGCATTAGCAGCACTCATCCAGACAGATTTATAAAACTACAGGTGTAACAATTCAACCATCCGTTCGTTAGAAATGGTTGGATTTAATTTACAAATCATGACAAAAGACAGCTCTCAATTCAGTGCCCGCACAAAAAACTCTATGAAAAGAGCTGCTTCTTGGATTCTGCATACAATTCTCATCCTCGTGATTCTGTGAGGCCTTAAGATATATTAATTCTTTTAAAAGGCCTCCATCAGAAATGAAGAGGTCTATTTTTTTATTTACAATTTTTAACAAAAACTATTATGACAGCAGAAACAGCACAAAACCTAGAAGGAGCAGCCTGGGAAGGAGCAGAACCCTCACCAGAGGACGATGCCCAACAACTCACAGTTCATGAAGGAGGTCCCACTTCTGACCCCCATTCAGCCCACCCTCCAGACTGGCAGGAAAACGCCAATCATTTCAACTCACCAGTCTTTCCCACTAGAGTAAGAGGTTTTGAAGATTTAGAAGAAGAATTGAGAGCAATAAGAGGAGACTTAAGTAAAGCTTTAACCAAACCAACATGATTTCAAAAAGCCCCAAAACAGATCCAGACCCAGATCCAATTCCCAAGCAAGAAGACGCTCCTCCAGGAGGTTGCCCAGACTCACCCATTGATATCGACAATGTTGAGATGTAAACTGAGGTCAAAACATCCTCACCACACATACAAATGGATCTAAAAACAATTAAAGACCTAGAAGACGTTAAAGGAAAACGCGTACTGCTTCGCGTAGATTTCAATACCCCTCTCACAGACCCAGACGAGAACGGACACAGAGAAGTCGCAGATAACACTAGGATTCAAGAGGCATTACCAACAATAAACCTCCTCCTAGAAAAAAAAGTGAAACTGATAATAGTGAGCCATCTCGGAAGACCAAAAGGAGAAATCGTCGATGAATTGCGCCTCGACCCAGTAGCAAGAGAATTAGAAATATTGCTCAAGAAACCAGTCAAAAAAATTGACGCAATCACAAGTGACTCTGCTCACACAGCAGTCGAGGAAATGAAGGAAGGAGACGTCCTCCTTCTAGAAAACATAAGATTCCGAGCAGATGAAAAAGAATGCTCACCACAATTCGCACAAGAATTAGCTTCTCTCGCCGACATCTACGTAAACGACGCATTCGGAGCAGCCCATAGAAAACACGTATCAACAGTAGGAGTAACCGAGCACCTCGCATCATACGCAGGACTACTAATGGAAAAAGAAGTAGAAGCTTTGGGCAAAGTAGTAGACAATCCAGAACATCCACTAACAATAATATTCGGTGGAGCAAAAATGGATTCAAAAATCGGAGTAATAAGAAATTTCATCGGGAAAGCCGATCACATCCTAGTAGCAGGAGGAATCGGAAACACATTCCTAGCAGCATCAGGACACAACCTAGGAGAATCTCTAATGCAAAACGACATGCTAGAGACTGCTAGAGAAATAATGATGGAATGCCAAGAATACAAAACCAAAATCATTCTTCCACATGACCTAGTAGCAGCAGACGAATGCACTGAAGACGCAGAGACCGCAAACGTAGGAGTGGAAGACTTCATAGGAGATATGAAGGCCTTCGACCTCGGAAAATGGAGCGCAGAGAAATTCTGCAACATGATAGTCGACTCAAAGACTGTTATCTGGAATGGACCAGTCGGAGTCTTCGAGAAAACACCATTTGAAGAAGGATCAAAAACAATAGCAAAATGCATAGCGAAAAGTGATTGCACTTCAATTATAGGAGGAGGAGACACCTTGAGTGCAATAAAGAAATTTGCTGTACCAAAAGATGCATTTACTCACGTATCAACAGGAGGAGGTGCATCATTAGAATTCCTAGAAGGAAAAACCCTACCAGGCATAGAACCACTGCTCAAATAAACCACACCACCTACTCCCCTCCCAATTCCCCTTCCGCAACATAGGAAGGCTTGAGGTTTATATCTGTATGCTTTTTTACAATTCTTTTAAACTTGTCAGTCCATCTATGAAAGATCCTATCTGAGAAAGCATAGATCCCATAAGTAATAAAATACGCGCCAAAAACATCTATAGAATAATGAACATGCATTAAAAGAACTGTGACCGCCATGACCACAGATCCAATCAAGCAATACCATCTAAATTTAAAGTCTTTAAATATCAAAGCTCCCAAGAAAGCATTCCCAACATGACCAGAGAAAAACAAGTCATTAGTAAAGAAATATCGGGCAAAAATACCATCCGCATCCATCAACGAAGGATCCTGTAAATAGATCAACCCCTCTGGCGGCCCAAGGTGTGTCAACAGAATAAAGCCACCCCTCACAAGAGCAAAAATTCCATATGTTTTCAAGGTCCAAGGAGCCAATTCAGGCCGAATAAGCACCGCATAAAAAGCAGTTGGAATAAGAATCATCCAAACCCCCCAAGTAAATAAGAATGACAAATTCACAGTAGGAATATTATCCAAAATGATATCCCCCACCGTTACGACTTGAAACATCTCATCATTGTATTGAGCAGCACACATCATCACGTATTGTCCAAAAAAGAAAAGGAAAACACTAAAGAAGAAAGAGATTCTGAAACTCTTGTCCTTGAACAAGGCACTCCACTTTGAATTCAAATTCTTTCTAAAATTAAGAATTTTAGCAACCATACAATTTTATTTTTTATCTTTAGGACGTTTATCCTCTTTGGTAACTTCGTCTTCAAATTTGCTCCATCTCATTATTTTCTCTTCAACATCCGCTCTTTTCTTTGCAAATCTCTCACGACTCACTTTTCGAACCTTTTCAGCACGATCCACATTTGGCTCATCAGCAGTCGGAGGCAAAGTATCAAAGGAGAATGTCTTCGAAGGCATATTGTCGATGAGAAGACGAGTATAGGCCGTAAATTTACTCATACCAACTAGATCTGGCGGCAATACTTCTTCACCAAACTGTTGAGATATATATTCAGCATCATCATAACCAACTTGCATAGCCATCAAAGTACCAACGTTTCCAAAAACAGCATCCTTCACTTCATCAACCATCTGCGCAATATACTGATTCGCCATCGTAAGACTCAGTTTATATTTCCGAGCCTCAGACAGAATCGTAGCAAAAGCATCAGTAGCAAAGTTCTGGAACTCATCCACATAAAGGTAGAAAGGTTTTCTGTCCTTCTCAGGGATATTAGCTCTACTCATCGCATCGAGCTGAAACTTAGTAATAAACATCGATCCAAGCAAAGCAGAGTTATCCTCCCCTATCTTACCTTTTGAAAGATTAACAATAACGATTTTCCCCTTATCCATAGCAAACCTCAAATCAACCGCACTCTTCGGCTGCCCAACAATATTTCTAATAATAGGACTAGATAAGAATTGACCAACTTTATTCAAAATAGGAGAAATTGCTTCTATTCTCATGCGCTCCTGCATTTTCTCGAATTCATTGACCCAGAAACTCTTAACAATAGGATCGTCAATCTTTGACACAATTTTTCTCCTGAAATCAGCATCCTGCAAAATCCTAGTAATACCAAGCATAGTCGTACCCGGATGTTCAAGAAGCGACAAGATAGTATTTCTCAAAATATGTTCAAGTCTTGGCCCCCAACTATCTGCATAAATCTTTTTAAATATCCCAACAAGCCCACTACAAACAATAGTATTAAAAGCAGGATCAATATTCTCCAACATATTAAAAGCAACCGGGAAGTCCCTATCAGACGGCTCAATCAAAACAACGTCATTAGTCCTACTCGCAGGAATAAATCCAAGAACAGTATCAGCAAGATCTCCATGCGGATCGATCACACCAACACCTTTCCCCTCCATAACATCAGAATAGATCATATTTTCCAAAAGAGTCGATTTACCCATACCAGTTTTCCCGATGAGATAAATATGCCTCATCCTATCTTTATCCTTTATTCCAAAATTGAAACGATTCCCTCTGAAATTAGATTTCCCAACCAGAGTGAACCCCTCTTCTTTCCCGACATTATCCTTTACTGGAATATCAACCGGCGGTTCCAACTTACGACTCCTTACCCACGAAATATTTGGAGTTTTAACAGTTAAACTTGGCAGATGATAAATAGTAGACAACTCCTCATTACTCATAATCATTCCATTTTCAACATCCCTTCTTCTATATTTCCCTACTACCCCAACTCCCTTTTCAATGCCTTTAATTTTAAACCCGTTAAGATGGGGCTGGTTGAATTGTTTAAAACTACCAAACATCTCTCGAATCTTAGAATCAGCCTTCTGTTTATTCGCTTCGTTTGGAACATATACAAGTCGGATATTCACATCAAAAAGAAGCCTAACAACTTTATCCATACATGCATCAGATTCAGATTCCCTTTCATGTGATCTCATAGCCATCTGTTCACTAATATCATCATCCTCATAT
>CAZBZZ010000027.1:0-11276 GCA_964496555.1 uncultured Candidatus Peribacteria bacterium | reverse complement strand
TGGGGAACTTTACAACAACAGGATGCAGTGCGGACGCAACCATAGTGACTTCAAGCACCATCGACGATGGCTCAATAACAATAGCTGCAGGTGGAACTCTAGCACTTGTAGACGCAAATAGTATTGGGGTCGAATTAACAGTCCCAGTAGGATTCCATGACACTGACAGTTATTTCCAAATCAACCAGATCGATGATGACACAGTTTTGGCATCAACAGCAGCTCCTTCAGGATTCACAGCCGTAGATGATTTCATATATGAATTCAGAGCTTTATCAGGAGTAGGGACGGCAGTAACAACATTCGACGAAGACATCACAATTACAATGACATACGCAGATGCGGATATATCAAGTCTAACAGAATCTTCTCTCCAGATATTCTCTTCAGATGGAACTGCATGGACAGGATTGACAGGATGCGTAGTAGACGCAACCACAAATACGGTTACATGCGATACAGATCATTTCTCATCTTATGGGCTCTTTGGAACTCCAATTCCAGCTCCAGCTCCAAGTTCAGGAGGAGGAGTAATTTTATTAAGACCAAAAAAAGAAAAGATAAAAGCTCCAAAATATGATGCTGAAATCTGCAACGATCTTCAGGAAGATCATTGGGCTTATCAACATATAGACGAATTATTGAAAATAGAAGGTTATCCATTCGTTGAAGCGGACGAAAGCACAAACTGTAGACCAAACAGAGAAGTCAAAAGAAGTGAATTTGTAGCATGGATCGTCGGAATGCAATACGCGGACGAGCTGGAAGAATTCGACATAACAAAAACAGAAGAAATGCCATTTAGCGATCTTCAGGAAGATTATGTGTATACTCCTCACATAATTATTGGTAACAATTTTAATATTGTTGATGGATATGACGATGGCAGCTTCAGACCTGAAGAGACAATAAGTAGAGCCGAATTATTGAAAATATTATTATACGAATTTAGAGGATTCAGAGGCAGTAAACAAAAATTGGCATTATTGGAAATGACAGATCCTGATAAAAACCCCGTGTCAGTCTTCGAAGATATAAAAGACAAAGACGATTGGTCTTTCCCTTATTTATATTACGCAACCTCAAAAGACATTGTAGAAGGGAGAACTTACAAAATCAGTGAAGATGAAGAAGAAAAAAGAAAAGCCTCAATAAATAGCTCCGTCCTTTATTCAGAAGCCGCAAAAATATTGAATATATTGTTGAAAAGCTAGAAATGAAAACCCGAACACTCACACTAAACAAAAAACCAATCACAGCACAAATCCGCTCCGAAGCAGACGAATCAGTCTTTGAAGAAATCTTCGTAGACCGCGACTACA
This sequence comes from uncultured Candidatus Peribacteria bacterium, assembly GCA_964496555.1. Taxonomy (GTDB): domain Bacteria; phylum Patescibacteriota; class Gracilibacteria; order UBA1369; family LOWO2-01-FULL-3; genus JABILX01. Next base: position 9,954 of record CAZBZZ010000027.1, on the reverse strand, counting down.
AACTTCTAGATCAACCAATCACCCAATCCAAAGCCATTATCCTAGACATTGGCGCTCACACAGGCTATTTCGCGATATATGCGAGCGTTCTCAACCCAACCACTCAAATCCTCTCATTCGAGCCAGAACCATCAAATTTCAAACTTCTGAAAGAAAACCTCAAACAAAAGAAAGTAATTTTACCAAACCAAGTTTGAAAAACCTCAAACAAAACCGCATCCACAACGCAAAAGCCAAAAACCTAGCCGTCGCTGGCACGAACAGTCCACGTACCTTAATTATAAGCGAAGACTCTCACAACCACTCTCTTCTCACAGAAGCCGTCCAAAAACCCCAACCACAAACTCAAACCACAACCCAAACAACAACCCTCGACCTAATCCTCAAAGCTCATGACCATTGCGACCTAATCAAAATGGACGTCGAAGGAGCCGAATACGAGATCCTTGCAGCCACACAACCGGAAACATTCACCAAAATAAAAACTCTATTTATCGAATACCACGAATTCACTCCTGACCAAAATCACCAGACCCTCATTCAACTTCTAAAAGCACAAGGCTTCAAAACTCAATCACAACAAAACCACTACGACAAAAATCTCGGCTACATCCTCGCAACCCGCGCACAACGTGCCTAAAGAATCAACAAACTCAAAGCCATAACACCCATCCCCGCCACAGTGCCATAAGCAGCAAGGTGATGTTCACCATATTCTTCTGCTGCTGGTAACAATTGATCTAACGAAATGAAAACCATTATCCCTGCAACAGCTGCCAACAAAACTCCAAAGAACAAGCCATTCAAAATACTACTCAAAAAGAAATAACCAAAAACAGCTCCAATAGGTTCAGCCAATCCAGTCAAAAACGAATACCAAAACGCCTTAGACTTCTTACCGGTAGAACAATAAATAGGTATAGCAACAGCAATCCCCTCAGGAATATTGTGAATAGCAATTGCAATAGCGATAGGGATTCCGAGCTTAATGTCCTTTAAAGCAGAGAAAAAAGTAGCAAGCCCTTCAGGAAAATTATGAAAAGCGATAACTATCGCAGTCATGACCCCGAGCCTGAAAAGCCTTCTGCGCCTGCATCTCATGCCACGCTTTTTCCCGCATTCTTTTTCGCAATTATCAACTTCCTCAATCCTACGCATCTCATGCGGATTCTTAAAAGAGGGTACAAGTCTATCTAAAACTAGAACAACCAAAACCCCAGCAAAAAAACACAACACCGCATACCATGAAGCCCGTCCGTCCCCAAACATTTCAGAAAAACTCGCCACAGACTCAGGCAAAATCTCCATAAAAGAAACATAGATCATCACTCCAGCCGAGAATCCCAACGACAAAGAAAGCAGCTTAGTATTAGTGTGTTTTGCAAACAATGCAAAGGCTCCTCCAATCCCAGTAGACAATCCAGCAAACAAAGTTAAGCCAAAGGCTAATAATATATTATTAAATTCCATAATCGTGAGATTCATAATGATCACCCCCGTGTTCATGTCCGTCAACTCCTCCATGTGCATGATCATGCCCATTCATATAGACCATCAAAAACATCAACCCAATCCCCAGCGCAAAGGTTGCAAACTGCCCAAGTGATCTTCCAAATCCGACTTCTTTATGCATCTCAGGGATCAAGTCAGCAATCGCAATATAGATGAATCCACCAGCAGCAAAAGGAATGAAAAATTCAGGTCCAAAGCTAGAGAACGAATCCAAAGCAAAAACCAAAAGTACTCCCAAAACAGAAGTCAAAGCTGTTACAAAATTAAGAATCAACGCTTTTTTCTTCGACATTCCACCGTGTAATAAAACCCCAAAATCCCCAATCTCTTGAGGAATTTCATGCATTAAAACGGCTATAGTAGTCGCAATCCCAACAGGAATACTCACCATATAAGCAGCTCCAATAATCAACCCATCAATAAAATTATGAACTCCATCTCCAAACAAATTCATCCACGCAAAAGGATGTGGATGATCGTCACAAGTCACGTGATGGCAATGCCTCCACCTAATCACTTTTTCCAAAACAAAAGAAATCACAATCCCCAAAAGAACATAAGTAGCGATCTCCACCCCCAATCCATCATGAGCAGTACTTTCAGGCAACAAGTGAAAGAAAGCATCCCCTAGCAAACCTCCAGCCGCAAAACTTATCATATATACAAGCATTTTCTCCAAAACTTTCTTGCTCAAAGAAATAGCAAAAATCCCAACAAGAGAAATTAAGCTTACCCCCAACACACTCGCAACAGAATATAAAAAAACATCAGACATAAATATATTTTTATTAAACCTGAACAAATATACCCTCAATCCTCAGAAAATCAAACTTTTGATTTTTACAGAAATTGTCCTATAATAAAAAACAATGAAATACATGAAAGTTCGCATACCAGGAAAGATTCTAGAAATACCTTATATCCGTATCAAAGGAAAAAAAGGAGATCAACGCTGTGTTATTTCAGGAGGTGTTCACGGTGATGAAGTGAATGGAATAGCTCTCGTTCAACGATTTATAGAACACTGCAAAAAATCGAAAATTGAAAACCATCTCAGAGGAGAGTTGATAATTTTCCCAATCTTAAATCAAAGTGGATTTGAAGAACATACACGTCTTGTTACATATGACAAAAAAGATCTAAATAGAGCATTCCAGCGAAAACAAAAAACAGCAAGTCCATTGATTGCAAACGCCTTGGAAAAACATTTTTACTCAAAGGCAGATATTGCGATTGATTGTCATGATTCAGGAAAGCGAAACGTACTTATCCCACACACACGAGTGCACTGGGGAGAAGGAAAAAACTGTGAGGAATGCACGAAAGAAATGGCTAAAGCATTCGGCTCAAAAATTATAGTCGAACGGAAAGGGAAGCCAGGAATGTTAGCTATAGAAATGATGAAAAAATATAATTTACCAGTTTTGACTATAGAAATTGGAGGAGCTTTGAAAGTCGCAAATAAATTTTTGAATGAAGGGTTGGATGGGATTATAAATATTTTGAAACATATGCAAATGTTGCCAGGACATCCAAAAATCCCACGAACACAATACTATCTACAAAACCGTTTCGGAGTAGTGGCAAAAGATGCAGGCCTAATTAAACTCACAAAAAAACTTGGACAAAGAGTCCATCGCGGAGACAAAGTAGGAACGATTTATGTACCAGAAAAAGCAAAAACAACAGATTTAATATCTCCAATGTGCGGTCTCCTATTTTCAATACAATACGCAGATCAAGTCTCTCAGGGCGAAATTATGTATTCGATTTTAGAAGACAAAAAATGCCACGTCAAAAGACGCACAGTGAAATTATTTGAAGAGATTAAAGGTATTGAAATGTGACGCCTTAGCAAAGCCAAACCTTTTATACAGTAGTGTCCGGCTGATCCAAGTGTCCTTCGCGTATCATTTTGAATTCACCAGATTCAATATCTAGATCATAGATGTTGAAATTTGTACGAATATCAAACCCCTCAGAACGCGCAGCAAAATTCAAAGACATCGATCCATCCTCCCCACTTTTTACACGATGAAAAACATTCACAGGCCAACTCAAAATAGCAGGCCCTTCATGCATGACCTTTCCATCCAAAACAATCTTGTCCGGAGTCACATCGAAATGCAAAACCTTCCTCTCGTTACGCGAATACAAATCCACATGCCTCGTTCCACGGAAAACAATCAAGTTATCCTCTTGATGTGCATGCATATACCAAGGCCTCTCAACTTCTCCAACAGCTCCCGGCGAAGAAGCCTCAGCCCCGTGCTCAACGCGCGTCAACGCATCAACCCCATCAACTAGAGGAACTTTGTGAAACAGGACGTCCTTTGTGTGACGTAATTTATCAGCAGGAAGAATTTTATAAGTATCTGACATAAAAGTGAGGTTAAAAATCATGCAATCATCGCGCGACCATCGCATGCTGAGCCACGCAACTCCAAAATACACCAAAAAATTGACAGTCCAAACTGGAAATGAGAAATTGTTTTCCAAATTTGGAACTTAACCCCTCATAAAATGGGAAGTGAAAACCCTAAGACGATAATAATAGAAAAACCTCCGTTTGATCATATGATTCCCAGCAAAAGCGCACTGACAGAGGATTCCAGGGGGGTAATCCCAAACTGTGCATCCCGATGTAAAGTGACAGCACTGAGGATTGCAAAGTGTCTATCATTAAGAACCAAACCACATCAAGAATTCGACAATAAAGATGCATTAGTAATATCAGGAAAAGCTGGAGTAGGTGCTTGTGCAGAGGAGGCGGTGATAAGAGCATATGAAGAAACAGGGAAAATAGCATGTGATTGTAGAGATAGGACCGCAGACGTCTTGGAGTGTTCACTGTTGGCAGCAGAATTGCAAACAAACAGATCACCAGGGACAAGTGATAAAGCTTTTAATGCACAAGAAGCTTTAGGTCGAGCAATGAGTCGATGTTCTTCAGAAGCAATAGAGTCTTAAATACATCAAAGATCTTCCAAAGACCCTTCCAAAAAAAGGCATCTCCAAAAAAAAGGGTGAAGTAAGGATAAACAACTGATATACTCCAGCACAGTTCACCATAAAACACATGCCACCAAAACCACCCAAGACACTCTTCGAAGACGAACACCTTCTTGCAGTATCAAAACCGCGAGGTCTACTTACCGTTGGAAATAAACCAGGTCAAAAGAATCTTCTCGACAGACTCAAACATCAATACGAGAAACAAAGCATACGTCTTCGCCCATTGAATCGTCTCGACCGTGGCACGTCAGGAATTGTCCTTTTTGCAAAAACAAAGGAATGCTTTGAGAAAGCCCTTAATCGGAATAAAGAAGCAGACACGGGATTTAACTCATCCCAAACCCAAAAGACCTATATAGCTATAATAAAAGGAACTCCAAGGGCTCGAGCAGGAGCGATAACTTATCCTCTGCCATCACGCCAAGACAAACGCCGTCTTCTCAAGGCAAAGACAAAATACAAAGTCTTGGACAAAAAACACTTTGGCAAAGGAACTTTATCCTTAGTAGAAGCACGTATATCATCAGGGAGATATCACCAAATCCGCCTCCACTTCAAAAAAATCTACCACGCACTTCTAATGGACAAGGAATATATGGAACGCAAAGACTACAAATATTGGGCCCAAGTAGTCCAATTCCGCCACTTCTTCCTACACTCAGCAAGACTCACATTTAAACACTTCATAACAGGAGAAGAAATCACTATAGAAGACTCTCTTCCAAAGGAATTCAAAAGGACTTTAAAGCTTTTCGAGCTTAAAGTACCCGAACTTCAGTAGGGCCTTTACTTGAGTTCGAACTCTATTACGGAATTAAGAAAACCTAAACCCCGAATTCAACTCTCCTTGACACTCCTGTCACCTTATTTTCAAAGGCGCCCTAAAAGTATTGATTTTTATTTTTTTCTTGCTAGTATACTTGCCGACCTTTTCAATTATATCTTTTAATCCAAAAAAACATGGATAAGAATCTATTCGTTGCACTGACAATCGCTGTCGGAGCTGCTATGCCTGCTATCGCTATCGGTATGCTCGCTTCAAAAGCAATGGAAGCTATCGGAAGAAATCCTGAAGCTGCTTCATCAATTCAAACAGCAATGATCCTTGCTATCGCATTCTGCGAAGCGATCGCTATCTACGCTCTAGTAGTAGCTCTTATTATCAAATTCGTTTAATAGACGAGTTTGCCAAAAGCGACTTCCATTCATGGAATCGCTACAACTTAAACCATTATATTAATGGACCTAATAGATAAACTAGGTATAGACCTAAAGTTGCTTATAGCTCAGGCTGTAAACTTCCTGATCTTGCTCGCAATCCTTACAAAGCTTGTATACAAGCCAATTTTGGGTGTCTTAGACAAAAGAAAGAAGATGATCGAGGATAACGTGAAGAATACTGAAGAGATTGAAGCACGTCTCGCAAAAATCGAAGAAGAAAAAGATAAGATAATGTCTGAAGCATCTGAAGAAGCGATGGCTGAAGTAGAAAAAGCTAAAAAGGAAGCTGAGGAAGAGAAACAAAAAATACTCACAAATGCTAAGAAGGAAATTTCAAGCTTGGCAGAAAGATACAGAGGTCAACTCAAAGAAGAAAAGAAGCAAATGCTTCAAGAAATCAAAGGAGAAGTTGCAGCCCTTATCGTTCAGAGTAGTGAGAAAATCATCAGAAAAGAATTCAAAAAGGATGATCAATCACGTTTGGAGGAAGCTATTAAGGATGAGCTTAAATCAACAAAGTTATAAACTCGCGTATTACGAGAAATCGTATCGCACAAAACATACCTATATATAAATGAAAGTTTCAACCACAAAATACGCACAAGCGTTAGCTGAAGTCTTGAAGGACGAGAAGGACGCAAAAGAAGCTAAGCAAAAAATCCAAAATTTGCTCAAACTTTTGACCAAAAGAAAACAAGGGAAGCTCATCAAGGAGCTCCCTGAGGCTTTCAAAAAGGCTTGGCTTAGCCAGAAAGGTCAGCTAGAAGTGAAAGTGACTCTTCCATACAAGCCAAAAGATCAGGACAAATTAAAAATAGTAAAATTACTGACAGAAGCGCTTGGAAAAGAAGTAATAATTTCGATAGAAGTAGATGAAGAAATCCTAGGGGGGATGAAAATCGAATTCGGAGACTATATTATAGATGGAACTGTAATAAAAAATCTTGAGTTATTAAAAAGCTCAATTGTTAATAAATAAATAATTAAACTTAAAAATTATGGCTGAAGTAAAAGATCAAATATTGGACTCCCTCAAGGAGCAAATCACAAAATTCCAATCAAGTGCCAAGGTCGAAAAAGTTGGTCGCGTGCTAGAAGTCGGTGACAAAATCGCACGTGTATCAGGACTTTCTGATGTTGCGTCTCAAGAGATGGTTGAATTCTCAAGCGGACAAATGGGAGTAGCCCTCAACTTAGAGGAAGATACAGTAGGTATCGCGATTATGGGTAATGACACCGAAATTAAAGAAGGAGATGAAGTGAAAACAACAGGGAAAATTCTTTCAGTTCCGACTGGAGAAGCGATCATCGGACGTGTAGTAGATCCACTTGGGAATCCAGCAGACGGAAAAGGAGAAATCAAAACTGACAAATTCTACCCAGTAGAAAAAATTGCACCACGTGTAATTAAAAGAAAATCAGTGAATTCACCAGTTCAAACAGGTTTGAAATCTATCGACTCAATGATCCCAATCGGACGTGGACAACGTGAGCTTATCATCGGAGACAGACAAACTGGAAAAACAGCTATAGCAATAGACACAATCATCAACCAAAAAGGAGAGGATATGATTTGTATATACGTTGCGATCGGACAAAAAGAATCAAAAGTAGCAAAAATAGTAGCTGAATTAGAAAAGCATGGAGCAATGGATTACACAGTTATAGTTAAAACAAGTTCATCAGATCCAGCAACACTTTCATACATCGCTCCATTCGCAGGATGCGCGATGGGTGAATACTTCTTGGATCAAGGAAAAGACGTACTTGTTGTTTATGATGATCTTTCAAAACATGCTTGGGCATACAGAGAAGTATCACTTCTCCTACGAAGACCTCCAGGACGTGAGGCATACCCAGGTGATGTATTCTATCTTCACTCAAGACTTCTAGAAAGATCTTGTAAACTAGACGAAAAATACGGAGGAGGATCACTTACAGCTCTTCCAATTATCGAAACTCAAGCAGGTGACGTATCTGCATACATCCCAACAAACGTGATCTCAATTACAGACGGACAGATCTTCTTGGAATCTGATCTCTTCAACAAAGGTGTTAGACCTGCGTTGAATATCGGTATCTCAGTATCACGTGTAGGATCTGCCGCTCAAACAAAAGCGATGAAGAAAGTAGCGGGTAAACTAAAACTTGAATTAGCTCAGTACAGAGAATTGGCAGTATTCGCTCAATTCGGTTCTGACCTAGACGATGCGACAAAACGAACATTGAACAAAGGTGACAGACTTACAGAAATTTTGAAACAAACTCAATATTCAGCTCTGCCAGTAGAAAAACAAGTTGTGATTCTATACGCAGGGATTAACGAATATTTGCAAAATGTAGAAGTGGAACAAGTAAAAGAATACGAAGACAAACTCCACACATACATGGATGCAAAACACAAAGATCTATTGAAAGAGATCAGAGAAAAGAAAGAACTTTCTGAAGATCTTGAAGAAAAGCTTAAAAAAGCACTTGTTGAATTCAACAAAGAAATGAAATTTGATAAGCAGGCACAGGAAGCGTAAGCGCTCCAGTGCCAAATTCGCGTTAGCGAATTTCAAATAAATAAAAACTAAACCAAATGGCATCAGGAAAAGACATAAAGAGAAAGATCAAATCGATCACATCCACTCGTCAGATCACAAAGGCGATGGAACTGGTTGCGACTTCGAAAATGAAGAAAGCAGTAGACAACGCAGTTAGACTCCGATCATACGGATACATGTCTTTGAATATTCTTTCAAAACTTTCAAAGAAACACCAAAACCTTCACAAATTTTTCCAGAAAAGAGAAGTTGAGAACATACTCCTAGTATTCTTCACAACTGACAAAGGACTTTGCGGAGGATTGAACACAAATCTATACAAGAAAGCGATACAAACAATTGAGAAGATCGAAGAGGAACATCCAAAAGCAAAGATACATTATGTAACTTCAGGGAAAAAAGGAGCAGAATTCCTTCACAGAACAGGAAAAGAAGTTGAATTCGTCTATCCAGCATATACAAACAATCCATCTTTCAGAGATATCTTCCCAGTTAGCAAAGAAGCCCTCAAAGGGTTCGAAGACGGAAAGTATGACAAGGTGGTTGTTGTGTTCTCAGATTTTGTTTCAACTTTAGTTCAAAAGCCAGTAGCGAAAACACTTCTTCCATTCTCAATAGATGTATTCGAAGAGATGTTAGAAGAACTTGGATCAAAATTCTCAGAAGTAGTTAAGCCAACAGAAAAAGAAATCGATTACAAACTTGAACCATCACCAAAATACATCATTGATAATATCGTACCTCAATTAACAGAGATGCAACTCTACCAAGCAGTTCTCGAAACAACTGCTTCAGAACACAGTTCACGAATGGTAGCGATGCAAAACGCAACAGGAGCAGCAGACGATTTACTAGAGGATCTAGTATTAACATACAACCAAGCACGACAAGCATCGATCACAGCGGAAATCGCTGAAATCTCAGCTGGTAGTGCGGTAATAAATTAAAAAATAACCTAATAAAATATGGCTGGAAAAGTATCACAAATTATCGGAGCCGTCGTGGATTGTAGCTTTGCAGGAGAAGATCTCCCAAAAATCTATGACGCTCTAGAAGTAAAGCTTGGAGATAAAACTTTAGTTCTCGAAGTTCAACAACACTTAGGAGGAAACGAAATAAGAACAGTGGCGATGGGGTCAACAGACGGTTTGAAGAGAAACGAAGAAGTAAAAAGCACAGGCGCTCCAATCTCAGTCCCAGTAGGACCTGAAACACTTGGGCGAATGGTAGACACACTTGGAACACCACTAGACGATCAACCACAGACAAAATCAAAGAAAAAATACCCAATTCACAGACCAGCGCCAAAATTCGAGGACCAATCTACAGAAATAGAAATCCTAGAAACCGGTGTGAAAGTAATCGACCTAATCTGCCCAATCATAAAAGGTGGAAAAGTAGGTCTATTCGGAGGAGCCGGAGTAGGTAAGACGGTAGTAATAATGGAGCTTATCCGAAACATCGCACAAGAGCATGGCGGGTATTCAGTATTCGCCGGAGTAGGAGAACGTTCACGTGAAGGAAACGATCTTTACTACGAGATGAAAGACTCAGGAGTATTGGAAAAAACAGCACTAGTATTTGGACAAATGAATGAGCCACCTGGAGTACGTCTACGTGTCGGACTTACAGGAGTAACAATGTCTGAATACTTCCG
>CAZBZZ010000026.1:0-11357 GCA_964496555.1 uncultured Candidatus Peribacteria bacterium | reverse complement strand
CAGTAGCAACAAATTTCACTGAATCACCATCGACTATAAAGTAAACACCAGATAAAACAGGCCTAGAAACATTTGTTGAAGCTGCGAAAACAGTCTCTGAAACAGCATCATCCATCTCACCAGTACTAATTTTAAATGAAAACTCAGCATCAACTTTTGGAATTAATGGGAATTCGTCAGCGCTAATACCTTTTATTTTTGTCGTTGATGTAGATGACTGAACCATCAAGGTCATACCCTCTGTTATAGATAGTTCCACTTTTTCATCCGTCAAAAGTGAAACATAACTGGTTATAAGTTTTGCCGGAATCGTAATGGCCCCCTCGCTTCTAACATCAGCATCAACAAAATAACTAATCGCAATTTCCAAATTTGTTGCGGAAAAATATAACTTCTTTCCTTCAGCTTTAATTAAAATGTTATTCAAAACAGGAAGAGTGTTGTTTGAACTAATTGCTTTATTCACAATATTCAAAGCCTCTTCTAAATCTTTCTGAGAACAAAATAACTTCATTTTTATATAATTTTTTAAATAATAAAGATCATATATAATTATAATCAAAACTGAGAATAAGACAAACACGAAAGACTTGCACAAATAAACATTCTATTATCAGCTCCCTCATTCCCAAAGAATATTATAAATAAAACAGTAGTAGAATATAGAGAGACATTTTTATAAACAAAAACCCTAAAAAGCCGCATATAGACATAAAACAGTGTTTAAAAGTAGTTCAAAACAGCATAAGTCCTTGATAAAAACCTCTACTATTAGTATCCTTGCTGAGCAAAACTCAAAGAATTTATACACATAAAACAATGAACATACTTATAAACATAATAGTAGCAATTGTCGCACTAGGGGGTGGCGCGGCGATAGGATACACACAGCTTCACAAAAGGAAGCTATACAGTCTAGAAAGAAAGAAGGAAAAGGCCGAAGAGTTGATCGCAAAAGCGGAAGAGGAATCAAAGAAAGCCCGAGAGAAAGCCAAGGAAAGCACAGAGGAGCTCAACAAAAGAATGGAGCAAACAATAGAGATGAACCAAAAGCTGATAAACCAAATGGAGATCTCTGTTAAAAACAAAGAGGCTTCACTTCAAAGGCAACAGTCAAAAAACAACCAACTGAAACTTAGGCTTGCCGAGATGGAAGAAGAGATTTCTGCAAGAAAACAAAAAACAGAACAACTAGATAAGCAATCTTTAGAGAAGTTAGCGTTAAAAAGCGGGAAAACAGAAGGAGAAGTACACCAAGAAATCGTAAACAAATACGAGAAAGAAATGGCTGAGGAGAATTCTCAGAGATTAGCAATGATCTTAGACAGAACAAGAGAGAAGGCTCAGAGAACCGCACAAAAAATAATAGTAAACGCAATCCAAAGACTCTGCTCACCAACAGCAGCAGAACCAAGATCGGTTCACGTAAAGGTGAAGAAGGACATAGTAAAAGGAAAGATTGTGGGGAAAGGGGCCCAAAATATAATGCAATTTGAAGAGCTTTTAGACGTAGATATCGTCTTTAACGACCTTCCACAAACAATATCAGTATCAGCTTTCAATCTGGTAAATAGAAGAATCGCTCAGAGGGCAATAGAGGCTTTGGTTAAAATAAGAGGCGAAATAAACCCACAAACAGTTAGGAAGACCATTGATGAAGCCAAGAAGGAAGTTGACAAAGAATTGTTTAAAATAGGTAAAAACATGGTGGACAAGGTAGGCCTTAACAACCTGGACGACGAGCTAATCCGAACCATTGGAAGACTTCAGTTTAGAACAAGTTACAGCCAGAATATAATGAGGCACTCGATGGAGGTTGGATACCTTGCAACAATGATGGGATCTGAAATCGGACTCAACCTAAAGACGTGTAAAATAGGAGGATTCTTGCATGATCTAGGAAAGGCAATCGACCAAAATCCAGATGTACAAGGAACTCACGACTTCCTTACAAAAGAGCTGATGGAGAAGTACGGATTCTCAGACGAAGAAATCCACGCCGCGTGGACTCACCACGAATCAGAGAAGCCGTCGACACCAGAAGCACTCATGGTCCAGGCCGCAGACGCTCTTTCAGCAAGTAGGCCAGGGGCGAGGCAAGAATCATTAGAAAAATACCTAGAAAGACTAAGAGCCCTAGAGGAGACAACAGCATCTTTTGAGGGAGTGAAAAAGACCTTTGCAATATCAGCGGGAAGAGAAGTCCGTGCAATTGTGGACCCTACCATTGTTGAGGATAAAAACACTCAAGGATTGGCGGACAACATCGCGGCAGAGATCGAAAAAAACCTAGCATACCCAGGGAAAATCAAAGTAAATATAATTAGAAAAACAAAGACTATAGAAATAGCAAAATAAATCTCACCCAAATGTCTAAAGAAAAAAAATCAAAGAAAATAGAAAGAAAGATAAACGGTGTTTTGATGGGAGCTATTATAGGAGGGGCGATAGGATCAGTAATAGGAATGAAGTTAAAGCCAGAACAGAAAGAGGAACAAATAGAAGCCCCAAAGAAAAAAAGAAGGCTACTCAAAAAAATCGTTCCAGTAATAAAAAAGGCTAGAAAACACAAAAGGCTCTCCCAAGAAGAGGTCATTCTTCCAGAGGAAGAGCTCAAGAAAATTCCTCATGAGTAACCCCCTCACAAAAATACTGTATTCTGTAGTCCTGGGGATAGGACTGGGTCTCGTCGTATCTGCCACGATTTTTGGTGTAAAGCTTTCCCTGCACGGCAAGTTGCCACCAGGAACGGTTATAGCAAATATGGACGTGGGGTACGAAACAGCAGCAGAGGCCATTCAGAAAATAGAAGAAAGAAAAGAAAACTTTTTCTCTAAGACAATAAAGTTTTCAATAAAGACAGAGGGAATGGAGGAGGCCAGAGAGGCTTTTGTCAGTCCAGAAGAAATAGACGTTGAATATTTTATTGACGAAACAATCAGGACAATCGACAGGATTGACTTAAAGGTCAACTCCCTTCCAAGTGAGCTAAAGAGGGCCCAAAACTCTATCGAAATTTTATATACCTTTGATTCTAGTAAGCTTAAAAAACTTCTCGACGAAAAACTCAGTCTTCAAGAAATAGCACCACAAAACGCAAAATTTTATATCAACGAGGAGTCGAGACTAGACATATTAGAGGAGAGACCGGGTCAGCTTGTCGACTACCAAGAAGCGATAGCAGCAGCAAAAAACGCAATCTCCAAAATGAGCACAACAAGTATAGAGATAGAGGCAAATCAAGCGCTGCCAACCATAACAAAAGAAGAGCTCGAAGGATTCAGGGAAGGAGTGGTAGAAAAATTACACCACAAAGTCTACCTCACTCACGACGAAGGTCGATGGGAGTTTCTGCCCATTCACCACTTGGGGGGCCTTGAGTTTTTGGACAACAACTATATAACACTCCCCTACTTAGAAGCAGAGATAGAAATAGAAAGCCAATACCTTCCAGACTTTTTTGAACAGGGAGAAAAGACAGTGAAAATTGTCATTAAAGAAGAAAACCTAAAAAAATTCATAGATGAAAATATGGTTGAAAGTATAGAAACCGAAGTAGACCCAGTCTCTATATACAAAGACGAAGAAGGTGAAATTGTAATAGACGGAAAGGGCCGGGATGGGATCGCAATCCAAAGAGGCTCTCTCAAAAAATCTTTAGAGCTTGCCATTAACAACAAGGTCGACGAAATTGAAGTTTATACAAAAACAATCAAAGCACCAATAACAATAAGCAAAGAACTTCAAGAGATAGGAATAAAAGAATTAATAGGAGTGGGACACACTACATTCTACGGATCAACATGGAACAGAATCCACAACATAAGCGTCGGACTCGAAAGGTTCAACGGGATACTAATTGCTCCAGATGAAGAGTTCTCATTCAATGAAAACCTTGGCCGCGTCGACAACACAACAGGCTACCGAAAAGAACTAGTCATCACAAAAGTCGGCACAATTCCAGAATACGGCGGCGGCCTCTGCCAAGTCTCAACCACAATGTATAGATCTGCAATCTTCTCGGGATTGCCAATAACCGCAAGGGCTCCACACTCATATGCGGTTTCGTATTACTCTCAGCTGCTCGGCTACGGGCTGGACGCAACCATATACCTAGGAGGGCAAGACTTAAAATTCTCGAACGATACAGGCGGACACATTTTGGTGCAGGCATACACGGAAGACAAGCACGCATACATCAAATTTTATGGGACAAGCGACGGCAGAAGTGTGACATTGGAAGGTCCAGAATTCTCTAATTACAGATATCCGCTCCAAGAAATAATTTACGAAACGTCCAATGAGCTAGCCCCTGGAGAAAAAAAGCAGGTAGAGAAAAAACACACAGGATTCGACGCTTTGTGGTACAGAACAATCTCACGCCCAGGAGGAGAGGACCAGGTTGAGGAAATCTTCTCACATTACAAAACCACCCAAGAAAAATACTTAATGGGGCCAGCAATCTAGGCTATAAAAAACCTTATTTCCCCTTCGCTTCCCTTTTGGCTTTTCTCTCCAAGGACTCAACCTCTTTCAGTATCTTTTTTGCCATCTTCCCCATTGGCGCAAGTTCAATAGCTTTCCCCAAAACCTCTTTTGCATCATTAAAGTTTTCAAGAAGTTTGTGAGTTTCAGCAGCCAGAAGTAAGTAGTCAACATTGTCTTTGTCAGAGTCAACAGCCTTATTAAAGGCGATTAGAGCAAGTGGCAGCTTCCCGGCATCCAAATAAACATGCCCAAGGCTCACGTATCTCTGAGGCCTCTTCGGATCTTTGGAAATCGCTTCCTGGTAGGCAGATATTGCGCCATCAAAATCTCCATCATTATAAAAAGCTAACCCAAGATGACTATAATCGACAGGATCGCCAGTATTTTCAGCCAAAGTGTTATAAACAGCAGAGGCCTTCCCCCACATTTTTTGATCCAAATATAATTTACCCAACTCTTTCAGAGCGTCGAGGTAGTTCGGGTTTATAGCCAAAGCCTGAACCAAGGTCTTCACGGCATCTTTTGGCTCCTTTCTTTTAATCAAAGCGACCGCACGTTTGTAAAGACGTTCCATCTCAGATTTGTCGTCTCGAGAAAGTCGAATCTTAGCCTCTTTTTTTTCGGGAGTAGAGACAGGCTTTTCTTCAACGGCATCAGGAGTTTTTTTAATACATACCAAGTAAAACCTTCTAATAAAAACTAAAGCCAAGAAGGATAAACTTAAAAATATGAGCAAATATGTCCACATAAAGGCTAGGTGTTAGATTTTTTTACAGGCGGCTTTTTGTCATCACGACCATGAGGTTTGAAATCTTTTCTAGGAGCCGTTGCTACAGGTCTCTTAGTAACTTTTGCAATTTCATCAACCTTTGCAGATGCGTATTCTCTATTCCCCAAATCAAGCTTAACTTTTTGAGCAAGGACATCTATACCAATAACAACGCCCTCATCATGAGATCCAATGACGGGCTTTTTCAATTTAACAAAACTTCCAACAGAAGGAAGGTTGCTTCTCAGCTCAGAATAAGCCTCGACTTCATATCTCAAACAACACAACAGCTTCCCACAAGCTCCAGAAAGTTTAGCACTTCCTTTTCCCTCAAGCGCTTGAGAGCGGACCATTTCCATTGTAATGCTTTCAAGTTTAGGAAGAACCCCTTTGCAACAAAACCTGCGCCCGCATCGCCCGAACCCATCAACAATCTTAGCTTTATCACGAGGACCTATCTGTTTTAAATGAATTTGTTTTTGTAATTTTTTCGCCAAATCTTTAACCAGCTCACGGAAATCCACTCGATCATCAGCGGTAAAGACGATGTTCACTCTCGCGCCATCCAATGAGTAAATCGCATAAAATGGATACATTTCAAGGTCATACCCCTTTATGAGCTCAACGCAAGTCTTGATGGCGTCTTCTCCCCTGTCCTTGTTGGCTTCAAGCTTTTGCAGGTCATGAGCAGTCGCCTTTCGAATCAACTTCGTCTTATCTTTCAATATGTCTATATTTTTCGAATCGTCAGAAATATACATGACTTTCCCAATTTCCTCGGCCCCTTCCTCATTTTTGAAAATAACCATTTCGCCGCTATTAACCGGCTCCCCCTCTTTGACATGGGTTTCAAATACACCCAAATCATAAAAATCAAATATTCCAACAATCATATTAAACAAGCATTAAATTTTCTAAAACTAAACGGGTATTGATATTTTGCTTTAAGAGAATACCAGCATCTTGAGTTTTTGCCACCATCTCGATCAGTTTTTCTCTTGCGTCCTTTTCATCTGATTCCAAAATCTTAGCTCTCAACACATGAGTCATCACTCCAAGAAAGTCCCTTCTCTGCTTTTCATCCTCAACCAGATCTGCGACATAAGAGAACCTCTCGACGATATTATCGGTTCCCAAAAGGTACAAAATATCCTTGTACAACTTCAAGAAGTAAGCTCTCTTCTCGGGGTAATTCATCAAATCCAGGGCTCGACCGGTTCTTCCAAGAGACAACCTTGCAACCTTCTGAACGATGCCAGGCTCACTATCAGGAAACAGCTCTTTTAGTTTATCTTCAATATATTCAGTCGAAAACAAATGGAATTTTAAAATCCTAGAACGCGAAACGATTGTCGGCAAAATTTCTCGGATATGGCTAGTTGTCATTATGAAAACAGTTTTCCCAGGTGGTTCCTCAAGGACTTTAAGGAACGCATTCGCGGCCTCAGTGGTCATGCGCCCTATGCTTTGTAGAATCACAACATTACGCCTGCTCTGGCTGCTCATGCTGCACCTAGAAATAATCTCTCGGACCTGTCCAATCTTGAGAGCCTCTCGGTTATTTTCAAATTCCATCGTGTCGATGTGCTGTCCTTTTCGAACTTGAATACAAGTCGGGCACTTCCCGCAAAAATTATTATCACACTGCAGAATAGAAGCCAGTTTCTTGGCTACAGTGTACTTCCCAATATGTCCAGGACCACAGAGCAGATATGCATGCGACAAATTGTCACTTTCGATGTCATTCTCGATCATCTTGAGCTGCTTCTCATGGCCGATAATATTCCAATTATAGATCATAGACGGGGGTTCTTTACCCGAATTTTTTAAGCCCTTCCCCAATGCTTACCCTGTCTCACCAACAACTCTTTTGCCTTCTCCGGAAACTTCATCACCTCCTTTACAAATCTCTCTAATCTTACATTATTCTGCGATCCCTTCACAAGGACAATGTCGTTTTCACCAACCTTGGTCTTGAATTCGTCTATTAACTCAGAAACATTTTTATATCTGAAGACTTTTTTTAATCCATTTTCTTCGGCTGAATCAGCCATATATGAAGCCGCTTTCCCAACTGTTACCAAGATGTCACAGCTGCTAGGAACGTGTCGTCCAACCTCTTTGTGCAACGTTTCCTCTTTTTCTCCAAGCTCATTCATATTGCCCAAAATTGCAATTTTCTTTCCTCCAGTCTTTGGCTTCAAGTCAGCCAGAGTTTTAAGTGCTTCAATACAAGACTTAGGAGAAGAGTTATAAGAACTGTCGATTATTACAGAGCCTTCTGGAGCTCCCTCAAGAAGATTAAGTCGACCAGGAGGAAGGTTGTATCTTTTGGTTGCCGCCAAAACTTCTTCCAGGTCCATTCCCATTACAAATCCACACACAATGGCTGGAAGAATAGAGCTGACATGATGTTTGCCAAGGATAGGAACATGAGCCTCGACCCTTCGGCCCTCCATACTGAAATTAAACTCGATTCCTTCGACAGATTCCTCAACGGAAGTTGCTTTGTAGTTTGCTTCTGGAACAGAGCCATAAGTGAAAGTTTTCTTTTTTGAACGACCTTTTGAAAGGCCAGCAACTCGGTCATCATCAGCATACAAAATAGCAATACCTTCATCATCCAAAGACTTAACTAGTTTAGATTTTTCTTCAAAAATTTCATCCAAGTCATTGAATTGGCCTTCAGCCATGTGAACAGGAGCGATAGGGCCCATTATGGCCACATCGACATTCACTATAGAAAGAAGTTCGTCCATATCTCCTGGCTTATCAACTCCCATTTCCACAACCAACACCTCAGAATACAAAGGCTTCGCAGAACGGAAGAGCGCTTTTATCAACAAGACGGCCCATTTTGAAGGGCTGTTGAACCCACTCTCAAGCTCTAAGATAGTCAGCGGAAGTCCAAACTCAGTGTTCATACTCCCCTCATTTTTAAGGACTTTGAATTTCGAATTTAAAACAGTGTATACGGCCTCTTTTGTACTGGTTTTTCCCACAGATCCTGTTATTCCGATCACCTTCCCTTTGAATTTCTTCAATCTCTTTTTTGCAAACTTCTTAAGAAAATATAAAACGATTTTTCTGAAAAATTTCTTCATTTAGTGTGATTTAGTGTGATTTTTTCAAATAAAAAATGCCTGAAAAAGCGTGCGGATTCTACCATAAGAGGGGCTGCAGAACAAGGTTAGAGTTGCCATATTCTGCCAATTCCAATAAAATCATCTCCGAAACAATTTAACCCTCAGAACCATGAAAAAAATACTCATCGGATTGATGGCAATCGGCCTACTCACAATAACTGCTTGCTCGGACAAACCAGTTGACCAGGTGGACTCTAAAGAAACACCCCAATTATTTAACCAATTAGAAATGCCAGAAAAAGGAGAAGAAATAGCGGTGATCACCACCAACAAAGGAGTAATGAAGATTCATTTCTTCGAGAAAAAAGCTCCAGAAACAGTAAAAAGCTTCAAAACTCTAGCAAAAGACAAGAAGTACGACGCAAACATCTTCCACAGAGTCATCGAGGACTTCATGATTCAAGGAGGAGATTTCGAAAACAATAACGGAACAGGCGGACACTCATACAAAGGTCCAGGAACGACTCTGCCAGATGAATTAGACCCAGAGTTGAAGCATGTAAGAGGAGCGGTTTCGATGGCGAATAAAGGAGCAGGAACCCAAACTGCGGGAAGCCAATTCTTCATCGTTCACCCAGAAGACGGAGCTGGATTCCTAGACGGAGGGTACGCAATTTTCGGTCAAGTTTTCGATGGACTTGAAGTCATCGACGCTATCGCAGGAGTTGAAACAGACGGGATGGACAAGCCATTGGAAGACATAATTATGGAGAAGGTTGAGATCGTAGAGTTTGAATAATCTAAGCTTCAAATGAAGCAATATCACTTCAAAATAACAGGGAAGGTTCAAGGTGTTTGGTTTCGAGCAACAGCTCAAAAAGAAGCCGAAAGCCTTGGCTTAAAAGGCGTTATTCAAAACATGCCAGATGGCTCGGTTGAAGCAACTCTTCAAGGCTCGCCAGAAAATTTGGATGCATTCAAAGAATGGTGTCGCGAAGGATCGGATGCCGCGGAACCAGAGCATGTTGAAATGACGGAGCAGGAGTTAGGAGAAGAGTTTGAAGGAATTGCTATTCAGTGGACTGTCCAGTAGGAGGTTTCTCGCCTCTGCTAGTTGCAGCCATAGTTCTTCGAACAGCCTGTCCAACTCCTGAATTGTTGGTGCCAATACCAGTGATAGCAGCTATGTCAGGGTGACTAGCGTCAAACCCCAAGCCCTCAGTTGTTTCAGCCACTTCCTCTTGGATTACGGCTATTTGAGCATTTGCTCCAAATCTTTGTTGGGGAGAAGCAGGCACGGTAGTCCATCCACCCATAGCCTTTCTCTTGTAAGAAAGAGAAGGTCCGGTAAAAGGCCTAGGCTGAACGGTTTGGTCAGGTCCGTTTCCGTCTAAAGATCTGCGAACACGACTATTATCATCTGCGGGCGGCAAATTATCAGGTCCTTTTTTAGTCATTATGTAGGGTTTACTTTAAAGCCTCATCCAGTACAGCCTTGAAAGACTCTGGATTATTTACAGCCATTTCAGCAAGCATCTTTCGGTTAACACGGATGTCTTTTTTGAAACATCCATCGATAAGAGCGCTGTACTTTGATCCATGGGCTCTACAAGCTGCATTGATTCTAGCGATCCAAAGTGTTCTGAAAGTTCTCTTTCTCAGTTTTCGGTCTCTATAAGCATTTTGTCCTGCTTTTGCAACAGCGTTCTTTGCTGCGCGGAACAGTCTGCTTCTACCTCCCCGATAACCTTTGGCTGCCTTGAGAACTTTTTGGTGCCTACGGTGGGCGTTAACGCCTCTTTTTACTCTAGTCATTTTGTAAAATTAAAGTGATTAGTTTGAATGTGGTAACATTTTTCGGATAGCCCTCATATTTGCAGGACTTACTGGCATACCTTTGTTGCCAGATTTCTTTTGTTTCTTCGATTTATTCGATAGCAAGTGGTTCTTGCATGACTTTCTCATCATCTTAGTTCCGCTTTTCTTAACTTTCACTCTCTTTTTCATCCCGCTGTGTGTCTTTGGCTTCATTTTTTTTGGGTGTTAAAATCATTGTTAATGTATGTCCATGCCTCTTTGGAGGCTGTTCAAGATCTGATATGTCTTCAAGCTGTTTCCGGAAGTCTTCCATCTTGCCTTTCGCCATCTCCGCATAAACTATCTCTCTCCCCTTAAACAATAGGGTCACTTTTACTAGATTTCTCTCTTCCAGGAACTTCCTGGCTTGTTTCGCTCTTACTTCTAGGTCATGAGCTCCGGTTTTAAATCCAATTCTTACTCCTTTTACTTCCGTTTTCTTTTGAGACTTCTTCTGCTTTCTTTCTACTTTGTCTTGGTGGTACAGATACTTTCCGTAATCCATTATCTTGCAGACAGGCGGCTGGGCTTTTGGGGCTACTTCTACCAGGTCTAGCTCAAGGTCTTTCGCAAGCTGTAAAGCTTTGCTGAAACCCATTATTCCGAGCTGCTCATCCTCAGCTCCTATGAGCCTTACGGTTTGAGTTCTAATCTGGTCGTTTTTTCGTAGCCTTTTAGCTATGTGTAAGAATTAAATTCTTTAAATACGCTCTAGGTTAGAAGCGCTGGCCAATACTAAGGATTTCACCTGTGAAAGTCAAGGTGAATCGTGACCTACTCCCCTTCGACAAACACTGGGTCTCCATAAACACCATCTTTTAGTGCAGCTCCTCCTTCAGCAGGGTCACTTTTGAAAGGCTTCACCTGAACAGTCCATGGACCATCTTCGTTTACTATTCCAGGATTCCCAGGCTCATCAACCAGCATATCTATGATTTTTTGGATTAGTTGTTTTGTTCTAATTCGGCCAGAATTAACAGGGATGGTGTGGGCAACGGCATTATTGTAAGGACCGTCTTCTCCTTGAAAAGCCCTCACGAAAAACCCATCGATTACAGGATAAGGGTGTCCGGGAATTCTCGTTGTTTTTTCTTCTGTTTTAGGGCCATTTTCTGTTCTCTTAGCAGGAGGCGCGGTCGGTGAGTTTATTGTTTTAT
>CAZBZZ010000025.1:0-11675 GCA_964496555.1 uncultured Candidatus Peribacteria bacterium | reverse complement strand
GATCCATAGCGATAAACTCTCTGACACTATCAGCAGCTTGGAGAATTTTATCTGGATGAATTCGAAGATGGAAATGCTCCTGTCCAGCATTAACACCGGCAACATACCTTTTTCTAGGATAGATCCCATCTCCAATCAGGTGAGCAGTAATAGATCTAATGAAAGAGGCGATAGAAATGCGCATACGTCTAACATAATTGCGATCACTTTGGTTTGGGATAACAAAAGTTAATACAGATTGATAATTTAAAGTGCTAGTGGTTTCCTCTCTGACAGTTATGGGGATGTCAGGAGGATCCTTTTGGTCAGTTTTGAGACCCTCTTCAGTATCTTCTTCTGAAACTTTTTTCAATGCTTCAGACAATTCCTCAAAAAGAGATAGTATACTATCATGTGCCAAATCAATTTCCCCTTCAACCCTATTAACAATCCAAAGATCATCAATCTCAGCATCCGGTGAATACATTATTGCAAGGCTGGTATCGCGGACAACCTGATCTCGAAGACTTTCCAATGCTTCATATACATCACGAGGAACATCCTTGATAGAAAGCATTGCGTTGCCTGTTTTTGTTTCCCCAACATATGCTTCTAAGCCCCCAATACTAACTTTTAGATTATCAACATCCAACATTTAAAAATGATAAAGGAAAGAACTATAATCCTTATCCCCAAGTAAGTCAAACAATCCGAACCTGTCACCTCAGCTCCGCCTGTGCAGCAGACAACCTTGCTACAGGCACTCTGTATGGACTACAACTGACGTAATCTAGACCGATCTCTTTACAGAACCAAACAGACTCAGGATCCCCACCTTGCTCCCCACAGATGCCAATCTCAATCCCAGGAACAGCCTGACGACCAAGCGCTACGCAAGTCTTCATCAACTTCCCAACTCCACCTCGATCTATGCCTTGCATAGGATCCTGCGCAAAAATGCCTTTGTCGATATAATCATTAATAAACTTCCCCACATCATCCCTCGAAATACCATAACAAGTCTGAGTCAGATCATTTGTCCCAAAAGACATAAAATCAGCATATTCTGCAATCTCATCAGCAGTCAGACAAGCACGCGGCAGTTCAATCATCGTACCAATCTTATAATTAAAATTCACCTTATCCCCAAATTCAGCAATCTTCTCTTCCACCACTTTACGCAAAACTCGTAACTCACCAGCCTCCCCAACAAGAGGAATTTCAATCTCAACATTCACCTTCCATTCGGCTCTCTCGCTAACAGAAATAGCAGCAGCACAGATAGCTTCAACCTGCATCTTATAAATCTCAGGAAACGTAATCCCAAGACGACATCCACGATGTCCGAGCATTGGATTAACTTCAGACAAATTTGAGATTTTCACCTTCAAATCCTCAACAGAAACGTCCATCTCTTCAGCCAATTTCTCGATCAAAGACTCTTTTTCAGGCAAGAATTCATGCAAAGGTGGATCAAGCAGTCGGATAGTAACAGGCCGGTCTTCCATCACTTTGAAAATCCCAGCAAAATCCTTTTTTTGGAACGGCAGCAAAGCTTTCAAAGCCTCTTCTCTCCCAGCTTCATCACTAGCCAAAATCATCTTCCGAACATGATGGATCCGATCTTCATCAAAGAACATATGCTCAGTCCTACAAAGGCCAATCCCTTCAGCCCCAAATCCAATAGCGACTTTATTATCCTCAGGAGTATCAGCATTTGTACGAACACCCATCACACGAACTTCATCAGCCCATTCCATCAACTTTCCGAACTCACCAGTCATTTTAGGAGAAGTCATTTCAACCTCACCAATATAAACTTCACCTTTAGTTCCATTAAGAGTAATCAAATCGCCCTCATTTATCACAATATCACCGATCATAGCCTTCTTCGCATTTGAGTTGACCATGATCTCAGAAGCACCAGCAACACAGCATTTACCCATCCCTCTGCAAACAACAGCGGCATGAGAAGTCATCCCTCCTCTAGATGTCAAAATCCCTTCAGCAGCATGCATACCATGGATGTCTTCAGGACTTGTTTCTTTACGAACCAAGATTACACGCTCTCCACGATCATTAACCCAATCATGGGCATCATCAGCAGTAAAAACTACACGTCCATAAGCAGCCCCAGGAGACGCAGGCAAACCACGCGCAACTGACTCGACTCTAGCTTTTGGACTTATTTGTTTATGCAAAAGTTGACCGAGCTGCCCCGCATCAACACTCATCAAAGCATCTTCTTTCGAGATCAACTCTTCTTCAACCATATCAACCGCAATCTTCACAGCAGCCTGCGAAGTTCTTTTTCCATTTCGAGTTTGAAGGAGCCACAAACGCCCTTCCTCGATAGTGAACTCAAGATCTTGCATATCCCCAAAATGTTTTTCCAATTTATCCTGAACTTCGAATAATTCCTTGTAAACAAGCGGTCTATCCTTTTTGAGCTCATCAATCGGCTTCGGAGTTCTGATTCCCGCGACTACATCTTCTCCCTGTGCGTTCATCAAATATTCACCAAAGAATTCCTTTTCTCCAGTCGAAGGGTCACGAGTAAAAGCAACACCTGTCCCACTCTCCAATCCCATATTCCCAAAAACCATCGCTTGTATATTCACAGCCGTACCGGGTAAACCAGTGATCCCATTCAATTTTCTATAAGTAACAGCACGCTGATTGCTCCAAGATTTAAAAACCGCTTCAATCGAATATTTCAATTGTTCCAAAGGATTCTTAGGAAAATCCTTCCCCTTTGCATCTCGAACAATTTGCTTAAATTTCTCAACTAATTCTTTCAAATCATCAGCGTTCAAATCAGTGTCAGCCTCAACGCCACGATCCTTTTTCATTTCATCCAACGCTTTTTCAAAAAACTCATGAGAAACTCACATCACAAAATCCCCAAACATCTGAATAAATCTTCTATAAGAATCATAAGCAAACCTCTCGCTTCCACTTTTTTTTGCGAGCGCACGCACCGTCTCATCATTCAATCCCAGGTTCAAAACAGTATCCATCATCCCAGGCATCGAAACTTTCGCGCCACTCCGAACACTCACCAACAAAGGATCTTCTTCATCACCAAATTGACGTCCCATCTCTTCTTCAAGACGACGAATCTTAAATCCCAACTGATCAGCAAAAGCAGACGGATAAGTCCCGTCTTTCGCAAAATGAGCACAAACCTCAGTCGTGATAGTAAACCCAGCCGGAACCGGGACTCCCATCTTGGTCATCTCAGACAAATTAGCGCCCTTTCCCCCGAGCAAGTCCTTCATATCTCGCGAACCCTCATCGAATGAATATACGTATTTCATGATAATGTTATCTTAGAAATAGAAAGTGCCCCACGGAAGAGGCACTTGCAGTATAAAAAATTATTGTAAAACTTTCAATTGCGGCTAGGGCAAAAAGATATTCAAATCTCTGGCTCTACGCTCCCGAACTCAAGTAAAGGGGTTGCTTAACCCCGGGGCCTTAGAACCCGGGTTCAACTAATGCCCCTACTGAAGCTCGGGAGCCCTACTTTTATAAAGAAAAAAATAAGATGAGAAAATGCTCAGGTATATTTTCTAGCATCATGATGCTAGAAAACCGAGGGGTTGAGCATGCTCAATGCCTCGGCTTTATACCTGCATTTTTGAAGATTATTTTCTCTCTTTATACAATCCCTCAAGACGCTTCATCGCAGTAATAAACGCCGCAGTTCTCATATCACAACTATATTTACTCGCATTATCCGAAACATCTTTATAAGAATCTTTCATGATCTTTACCAATTTCTCTTGGATAGCATCATACTCCCACTTCTCATCATTTACATTCTGATGCCATTCGAAGTAACTAACAGTCACTCCACCAGCATTAGCCAAAATATCAGGTACGACAACTACACCTTTCTCCTCCAAAATCTTATCAGCCTCAGGAGTCACAGGTCCATTCGCAAGCTCGATAATATATTTCGCACGGAATTTATCCGCATTCTCAGCAGTAATTTGATTTTCAAGAGCAGCAAGGACCAAAATGTCACATTCAGAAGTCAAAAACTCCTCATCATGACAAACGCTAGTATTTTCAAATCCAGCCTCTCCACGAGCATCAGTCACCGATCCCTTTGAAGCTTTAATCTCAGAAACTTTCTCAGGATCAAATCCTCCCTCGCTAGCAACCAAACATCCACGAGAATCAGAAACACCTTTGATGATATATCCTTGTTCATGAAGCATTTTTGCCATATATCCTCCAGCATTTCCATATCCCTGAATGATCACAGTAGTTTCCGATGGCACGATCCCTTTCTCAGCCGCCAACTCCTCAAGAACATAAATCCCTCCCTGAGCAGTAGCAGTATCACGACCTTCACTTCCTCCATCATCAAGTGGTTTTCCAGTGATCACTCCAGGAGTATCTTTCCCAACAAACTTCGAGTACTCATCCTTCATCCAAGACATGATCTTTCCATTCGTATTCACATCAGGTGCAGGCACATCAACTTGATCTCCAACTACAGGCGCAATCGCCTTAAAATATCCACGACTCAAAGCCTCAAGCTCAGTCTCAGACAACTCCTTAGGATTAACAATAACACCTCCTTTCCCACCACCCATTGGAATTCCAACTACCGAGCACTTCATAGTCATCCAAGCACTCAGAGCTTTAACTTCACTCAAATCAACCTGTTGATGAAAGCGGATCCCTCCTTTGAAAGGACCAGCGAAATTATTATGTTGAGAACGGTAACCTTGAAAAACTTTTAGTCGTCCACTATCCAAACGAACAGGAACAGACACCGAAACAACCCTCATAGGTTCCTTCAAAAGGTCTCGGAGTTCAGAGTCAAGGTCCATTAGATTTGCAGCTTTTTCCATCTGCTTCAGCGTATTTTCGTACAAAGCCATACTAAGAAATGGTTAGAGAAATATTTAAAAGCATCGCAACTATATAGCCGGTAAAGGCAGTTGAGATAGGTATAGTAAAATTATCATCCAATCTGGTGGTAAGAACCTCAACAACAGTCGCAACTATCGCCATAGGAATAAAAACCGAAGGATATTCCCACATAATCACAGCACCGGTAAGTAAGTTCCCGGCTAGCCCGGCAAACATCCCCACATAAGTCTTATTCCCTTTAATTTTTTTCTTGCCAAACATCATGCCAAAAGCAGCAGACAAACTATCTCCAATGATCAACATCATCAATGCAGTGAAAGCAATCCAATGATCAAAAACAGCAAAAACGATTAATCCAGCAGTGACAAAAGAAACCATCGCAGACACTTGATCCATTTCCTTTTGCCTGAAAAGCGCATCGAAAACGCGGAAAATACGAGGTTTGTTATCCAATCTAACCTGTTCAAAAACCATGATAATCAAAAGAGCTCCGGTCAAAGATATCAGAGCTACTTCCTCGGAGGCATAAAGGGTCACGATTGAAAATCCCGTGACCAAAACAAGTCCCGCAAAAAAATGCCAACTTTTTCGAATAAGTTCTTTCAAGATTTTTATCTTCTTTCTTTTGATATGAATATCCATAAGCCCTTTATAGAATGTCTACCAATTGAGAGAATTCTATACTCCCTAATCTAAATGCGCAAATTTTCGTTTTGTTTTCGCCTTGAATAAATACCAAAATGAAGCTGAAAAGAGAATTCCAATCCCCAAAACAAGCCAAATCACGCTTCCTCCCAAAGCGCCTTGCTCAAAAACCCCAGATGCATTCGCAGCATAAGTATTCCCAGCCCCAGGGACCTCAATCCCAGCTTCCGTCTCCTCTCCAACTCCCGCCTCATTCAAAACCAAATCCACAAACTCAATTCCCGCCAAATCTTGCCTCACTGTATCCAAAGTAGAAACAACTCCATTCTCAAAAACAAATTCATAAACAGCCTCATCCGAAGGCGCCAACTCTTGAAAATAAAATTCCGCGACCACTCCATCCCCGATAGGGAAGTCATCATTCCGCCTCAAAGTCTCCCCGAAAATCAACTCTCCAGACTCAGCCCCCACAGAATCTTTCGAAGCCATCACAAGATAAAAAGGATCTCCGCCAGCCTCCAAAAACGAACCAGGATCATACCTCAAAAAAGTCAACGCCTCAGCCTCATACTTCAAGTGAAAAGCCATCCCCAAAACAGGTGTTTGTAAACCCTCAATACGAGCAGTAACACGCACGATATCGTGATTCAAAAACTCTCCATCCAAAGAAACCAAACCATCCTTGGCCAATTCATCTTCCACTGATTCAGGCCCCGAAGCCACAGAAGATCCAGCCTCCTCCCACCAATTTAACACACCAGAATTTTCCATAATGTAATACAAAGGTTAAAGCGCCCGAGAGCCTATGCCATGACCCTCGGGCACACTAAAAAATAATTAAATAGTCATTCCAAAATTTGCTCCAATATCAATCAAATCGCTTCCATCAATCAATCCATCATAAGTAGTATCCACCAACGCTTCATACTCTGCAGCTCCAAACGCCGCTCCATAATGTCGAGCTAGATTTTCTACATCTCGACCATCAACACGTCCAGACCGATTGTTATCTCCAATCAACCCCCGGGTCTCAACACCAGTAGCCGACACAGCCGAACTCTGAATGCCATTCTTCACAGCACGAACCTGATATTCATACGAAACTCCAGGTACGATCTCCGACGAATCTACGAACGCAAGTTCCGAGCTAGTACCAATCTGAACTACCGATCCATCAGCCGCAATACGATAAATCACATAACTATCAGCTCCACTCTCAGGGGCATCCCAGCTCAAAGCCAGACTATAAACGTCATCCCCCAAAGAAACAGTCAACCCGCTCACAGGATCAGACACACTAGATCCAACAGTAACTGTTGTCCCAGAAAACACGGCAAGAACATCTCCAGCGGAATCAGCCATAAAGCTCGCTCCACCAAAAACCAATCCAGACGAATCACCTTCAGCCCCAATTACATCAAAAGTCACAACAACCAAGTCCCCATCGCCAGAGATTCCTGCAGCAGGGGATAGTAGCCGAGCATTCCCGATCACCAACTTCCCTTCAGCCCCGTCTTCCAAAGCATAATTAAAAGCAGTTGAAGAACCATCTGAATTCAAAAATCCAGCCTCCGAAGCACTCGCAAAAGTCAAAACAGCAGGATCATATAAAACATCGAATCCATAAGCAAAAAGATCTGACGCATTACTTACATCAATCGAAACAGTAAGAACTTCTCCAGCCAAAGGGGAGTCATTTGAAACTCCAAATGAAGCAGTCAAAGAATCAGGAGAACCCTGATAAACACTGTTTTGAGAACCAGGAGTCCCTAGAATCGCACTGCCAGCAGAGGCAGTCGCTCCATTGCCAGAAAGACACGAAGCAAAGTTGTCAGCAGAGTCAATCGCGACCAAAGGATCAACCCTCTCCATTGTTGCCTTTGAAGTCCCGTCACCCGCATACCAATCCCCACCGCCTGCATTCACACTATCAATCACAATTCCCCCAGCATCGCGAAGAATCAAACTATCACCAGTATTTGCAAAAGAAAATCCCATCAAAGCATCGGCCGCAACAGAAGTAACAGCCTCTGAATCTTCTATCAGAAAATACCCATGAGCGGGCACAGAGCCGCTCTCAAACGCTGCCAATGCAACGCCATCATCTTCAATATACCAGCCGGTCAAATCAATGGCCGCTGAAGTTGTATTATAAAGTTCAATCCACTCGTCATTTGAATTGTCGAGTGATCCTGCCCAGGAGATCTCGTTGATCACGACATCACCAGCCTGAGCATCAGCATGTCCAACCAACAATCCTCCGATCATGGTTTGCATACACAGCGCAACAAAAGTTGCAAAGCTAATAAATAGACGAAAATTTTGTTTTTTCATTCTGTTTTTGTTTAGAAAAATAAAGTTTTTGAGACACGCGCGTGGCTTTTTGCAAATTAATTTTTTTTGCTAAAAAGCAAAACTAGCGTACCACCCAAACCTCAAATTTTTCTCAAATCCACCTCACAAAAACCTCACATTTTTGTTAAATGTTTTGGTACACGCCGAAGACCCCCAGAACTCTAGCACAAACGCCAAGTTCATATCTCCACAATGAAACTACTCAGAGCACCCGCGCGCAGGAATAGAAGTATCAATCCCAAGCTCTTTTAAACGAGGATGTCTCAACGCCTCTCGAGTCAAAAATACAGCCTGGGTGTCTTTAATTTCACTAGATGCATCCTGCCAACCAGAATAAGCGGTCATTATAGTTATATTCCCATCTCTTATCCAAGTACGAAATTTTCTAGCTACAGAAGCAATAGCCTCGAGGTCTGGGGCATCTGCATCGATTAATTCATGAAATTCAATAATGTCGCCTGAATTAGGAGTTGGTATCATAATATTTTTTTTTAATTTTAAACAGGAGAGGAACCTACCTCACCAGAAATCGAATGTCAAATTCAAATGGTGGGTCACCCGGGATTCGAACCCGGGACCGTCTGCTTAAAAGGCAGCTGCTCTACCGACTGAGCTAGTGACCCGAAGGGAGGATCGAGAGAGAAAAATAAATTTTCTCAAGAGATCCGAGCGCAGGGTCCTAGCGAGCGTCAGCGATGCTAGTGACCCGAAGGGGGAATCTTAAGATTCCGAATGTCAAGAAATCGACCTGTATTCTAAGTGCCAAACCTAAAAATCGCAAGGTCTTTTTCCACAAATAAAACCTCCCAACCTTAGTCAGCAATCACCTCCGGTCCCTGTAATCCATGCAACAAGAACGCTACCGCAGGTACAGCAAAAAAGATGTTTGAATAGTAAACCAGATTCAAGGCTAAATATGACTCCTGCGTCAGCTGGGACAAGGCTTCAGAAACAACA
This sequence comes from uncultured Candidatus Peribacteria bacterium, assembly GCA_964496555.1. Taxonomy (GTDB): domain Bacteria; phylum Patescibacteriota; class Gracilibacteria; order UBA1369; family LOWO2-01-FULL-3; genus JABILX01. The sequence continues at coordinate 2,846 of CAZBZZ010000025.1, read as the reverse complement.
CCTCCTCCTCCTAGAAGAGAAACCCCAGAAACAAGAACCAAAACCGAACTAACAATTAATCCAGCACTACAAACAGCATAAAACAAATGAATAACAAGCCCCACGACTCCGCGCGGCTGAGAAGTCGCCACGGCAAAAGCCCCACGAACAGCAAACAAAATCACCATTACCAAAAAGATCAAAACCTTCGAGAAAATCACCGCATCATCCACACTCTCAAGACTCGCTTCCTTCGCAAACTGCAAAAACATCATCGTCCCACCAAAATAATGAGCAAAAAGCCCTCCAATAGCATCCGCACACACGATCGCCACGTAGGTTCCCAAAATCACTTTGATCGTATTGTCACGTCCAATAATCAAGCTATACGCGACCACGATAACGAAGAATACAATTATGAACAGGTCCCAAGTCAATTGTAAATCCATGCTCTTTAAGGTGAGGAATAAGGTATATCAAAGTTAATCTTAATACGCTCACAATATTTTTGCAAACAAATCTACCTCAAATCTATTTCAAATTATCCAAGCAGCTGTTGATAGAGTTCCTTTTCCTTTTTTGAAAGCTTTTTTGGCACAGAAACCTTAGCCGTTACATAATGGTCTCCTTTCCCAGCTCCATCCCTGCTAGCTCCCGCTTCACGATGGATTCCTTTCCCATTTAATTTAAAAACTGTCTCAGGCTGAGTCCCTGATGGAACCTTCAATTTCTCTTTGCCATGCAAAGTCTCAATTTCAACTTCTCCACCCAAAGCAGCCAAAGGCACGCCAATTTCTGCATCGGTATAAACATCAACTCCAGACCTTTTAAACTTATCACTAACTTTAACCTGTATATGAACATACAAATCTCCATAATTCCCGCCTTTCACTCCAGCCTCTCCACGCCCCCCAAGCCGAATTATAGTGCCAGTATCAACTCCCGCAGGAATCTTCACTTTGACACGCTCTTTCGCTCGAACACGCGTAGTCCCATGACATTTAGTACATTTCTTCTCCGGAACCTTCCCTTCGCCCTTACACTCACTACAAGTCCGCGAAGTAACCATTTGCCCAAGAATAGTATTTTTTACACTCTTAATTTCCCCAGTTCCACTACATCCTTTACAATTCACAATCGGACTGCCTGGCTCAGCGCCTTTACCATCACAATTAGGACATTTATCCGGCTTTGTAATTTCAAGTTCCTTAGTCACACCAAACGCAGCCTCTTCAAAATGCAATTGAACAACAGCCTCAATATCAGCTCCATTCGCAGACCCATCCCTTTTTCTTGCCCCGCGTCCGCGCACATTCCCTCCACCAAAAAACGATTCAAATATATCCGCAAACCCTCCCATATCTCCTCCAAAAGGAAACCCGCCCTGCGCGCCTCCTCCTCCCGGAAATCCACCTCCAGCACCCGGCATCCCACCAAACTGATCGTATTGTTTCCTCTTCTTATCGTCCGACAAAACCTCGTATGCAGCATTGATCTCCCCAAACTTTTTCTCAGCCTCTTTATCGCCCTTATTTTTGTCAGGATGATATTTAAGCGCAAGCTTGCGGTAAGCCGCTTTCAGCTCCTTGTCCGTTGAACTCTTCGGAACTCCCAATATTTCGTATAAATCTTTTGCCATTTTACTTAGCGTTTTGACTAGGTTATAACAGGGAAGATTTTAGCACTCAACACGCAAGAGTGCAAACTAAATATCCTTCAAATCTCCTCGCAATCTCCCGAACTTAAGTAGGGCCTTTACTTGAGTCCGAACTTAACCTATACTCCACCTCGCAAAAAAGCCACGGCCCCATCGTCTAGTGGACTAGGACATCGCCCTCTCACGGCGAAAACGGGGGTTCAATTCCCCCTGGGGCTACCAATTCTTATAGATTCCTCCACGAAATCCTAAATCCATGACAATATTGCCAGAAGGAGTTTTTTGGAACACAATGCGAATTTTCCCAACCCTGCATCTATAAACTTGGTGAGACCCACTCATCTGAGAAATATCCAGCCCTTTAAGGTCATCATCACCAATCTTATAAAGAGCCTTGATAACCCTTAATCTAAGAGCTAAAGGTAGCTTACTAAGCATTTTTTTGTATCTCTGCATTCGCTTTTTCTAGGTTACGAGCTAATTCTTTCGCATCAATGCCAAGAGGAAAACTAATCCCAAAAGAATTCTCATCTTCCTCATAATAAAACCCCTCTTCAACCAGCGGTTTTATGAGCAATCCCTGCGAAGTTTCCTGCGCAATAAAGTGATCAGTTTTGAACTTTTCCCTCCAAGCTTTAGGCAGGGTCACTTGGCCGGTCCCAAAGGATTTTAACGTTGTAATCATATTTGTGTAAATTATATAAATACTACAATTTATATAATAACAAAAAACACCACCCAATTCAACAAAAAACCTCCCACAAGCTCATAAGCAAGGGGGAGGTCTTTAAACTAAATTTTAAAACTCAAAACCTAAACTCCTACACATACCCCATCAAAATCACGACACCCATTATCACCAAGATTACTCCAGCAATAAGATGTAATGCCTTCAATCTCTTCTGCCTCATTTCCTCAGCACGTTCCACAGAGAAGCCTTTGTAAACTGCCAAAGTGATAAACACCATCGGCGCCACAAAAATCAAATTATAAAGAACGAGCAGTCGAACCGCATACCAGAACGTATCATTTTGTCCAAGCAGACTAATAATCACAATGTAAGGCCCGCTCGTACACGGCAACAAAAACAGACTGATCAAAATACCGATGAAAAACGCTCCAATAGGACTCGTCACCCCACGGATAAATGCCTTCATCTTCGGTCTCCAACTGAACGGCACTTCCATCACAAAACCTTTTCCATAAAAGA
>CAZBZZ010000024.1:0-11760 GCA_964496555.1 uncultured Candidatus Peribacteria bacterium | reverse complement strand
ATGATCTTCATCTTAAGCAGCATCATCATCTTCTTCAGCATATGGCTCATCATCAGCATCTTCCTCTGCAGCAGCTTCCTCATCTTCTTGTTCAGCTTCTTCCGCAGGAGATTCCTCTTCAGATGCAGCTTCCTCTTCAACAGCCTCATCCTCAGCAGCAGCTTCCTCAGAAGCATCTTCAACGACATCATCATCATCATACTCAGCACAAACATTCTCAAGTTCACCAAGACGTCTGAAAAAAGAATCAAGATTATCTTTACAAGCCCCTGGACGAGCGTTAGAGATTTGATTAGCAGCATAAAGAATTTGAGCTTCAACGCTTTCTGGCTCAGGACTTCCGTGATGAGCATTGATAGCATGAATAACTTCTTTTGATAAACCAAATTTCGCAGCAATATCAGCACCGATTTTCGCATGATGACCTGGGATCTCGTGATCAACAGCCTTCCCTATGTCATGAAGCAAAGCGGCTCTCTTACAAACAGAAACATCTGCTCCAATCTCCTCTGCAAGATTCGAAGCAAGAAAACAAACTTCCATACTGTGTTTCAATGCATTCTGTCCATGAGTAACACGGAATTTCAAACGTCCAAGAATCTTCACAAGATTCGGGTGGAAACCTGTAACCCCACATTCAAGAACAGCTTTTTCTCCAAGCTCTTTAATCAAAACATTCACTTCATCCTTAGCTTTTTCAACTACCTCCTCAATTCGCGCCGGATGAATCCGCCCATCTTCAATCAAACGCTCAAGAGCAATTTTCGCAATATACCTACGAACTAAATCGAAACCAGAAATCACAATAGATCCTGGAGTATCATCAACAATCACATCAATACCAGTGATCTGTTCAAAGGTGTTAATATTTCGTCCTTCACGACCAATAATACGTCCTTTCATATCATCATTCGGCAAGTTCACCATAGTTGCAGTAGACTCAGCCGCAGTCTCAGCTGCATACCTCTGAATTGCTTCCGCAATAATGAACTTCGCCTTCTCATCAGCTTCCTTCTTCAATTGCTCTTCTGCCTTCTTAATAGTAATAGCAATATCCTCTTTGGCATCAGCCTCAACTTTCTTGAGAAGCACATCTTTGGCTTCCGATTTTGACATTGCAGATATTTTCTCCAATTGAGATTCCTGCATCTTATACAAACCTTCAACTTCCTCTCTTAATTTCTTTACCGAACCAACCTTGTTCTCAAGCTCCCCCTTTAAACCTTCAACCTTCTCAGATTTCTCATCCAAAGAAGATTCCTTCTTCACCAACCTCTCCTCAACTTTAGATAACTGTTCACGTCTTTTATGCTCCTCCTTCTTAGCTTCATCTTGAAGCTTGAATGATGCATTCTTCGCTTCATAAACCATATCGTTCGCCTTTGCTTTCGCATCAGCAAGGATTTTATCTGCTTTGACGGCCAAGCCTTTGTTTTTTTCCTCAACCTGTTGCTTTCTATACCAGAATCCTCCATAACCTCCTCCAGCAAGAGCAACCAAAGCGATCACTACTGTTACAAATGTCATTTTTTTAATTTTTAAAAAATACAACTCTAGAGTTGAACTTGAGAGCAGAAGTAATTTACAAGATTTTGAAACTTTTAGACTTTCGGGATTCCTGGATTTCGGATTTCACGGACCTCTCACTAAAACTTAACCTTTCGGTCTCTTTTTGACTGATTTTACTATAATTTAATGAGTTTTTATTTCTTAATATATAGCGATTCCAAGCAATTTCTAGTCTGTTTCTAATCTGTAAAACTTCTTTTTCAATTCAACAATGCACTTGATTACGTGCACGCTCAATTTAATGGGAAAGGAGGGGAAAGTCAATTTAAAAATTGAGGTTTATTTGAGGTTTATTTGAGGTTTGGAAGGTAGAATAAATACAAATACAACGATCCAATACAAATGCCAATCCGTACCCAAAAGTTTAAAAAAGAAAATCACTATCACATAACCAACAGAGGCCTTTCCGGAAAAAAGATTTTTCACGAACACAATGATTACAAATGGTTTCTAGAGAAAATGATTCACTACCAATCCCAATATTTCATAAATATAACCTGTCACTGCTTAATGCCAAACCATTTCCATCTAATAGCAAAACAAAGCAAAGAAAATGGATTATTGAAATTTATCAGTTATTTACAAGCATCACACTCCAGGCATTTCAATAGTAAATGGAATAGGAAAGGCCAATTGTTTGAAAATAGATATCATGCAAAACATATAAAAACACAAGATCAATTAATAAATACAATCAAATACATAATAGATAATCCAGTAAAAGCAAAGTTAGTAACAAAACCATCAGATTGGCCATTTTTATCATTTAATTTGCCATATATTGACAATGATGACGAGTTTCCCGGATTAGGATTTACAGATCAGTAACAACAGGTTTGAGAATTAATCCGGATTAAAAGGAGTTGATTAATTCGGATTAAATTTTACAGGTCAACAACAACAGATTTAGAAATCAATCCGGATTAATACACCCCCCAACCCCACACCACCATGATAAAAATCACCGAAATCTTCCCCAACCCAGAAGGCCAAGACGGAAACAAAGAGTGGATCGAACTCACAAATCTTAGCTCCCAACCCATTAATCTCCAGAACTACATCCTCGACGACGAGGAAGGAGGTAGCAAACCATACACAATCCCCCACCTCATTCTCGAACCAACCAAACCAACCCTCCTCAGAAAAACCAAAACCAATCTCAACTTAAACAACGACGGAGACACAATTCGCATCTTCAAACCAACTCAAGATCCATCAACCTCAACCCCACTCAAAGAAATCACGTACGGCAAAACCACCCAAGGCCTCTCATACTCCCTAACCACAATCCTATCCAAAGACTCAACCAACGAAACTTGGACCTGGACCACTCCCACCCCAGAACAAACCAATTCAACCTTTTACAACTTCTCAGGAACAATCGCTGAAGCACCCAAAATAGAAGAAGATTTCCAATTCACTTTCCAACCAGAAAAATCGCACGACTCATCACCAGCGCAACAACGTGAACAACCCACCCTCACAATCACCTTCACTGAAGAAGTTCTCGACTTCGAAACAGCAGAAACAACCCTCACTCCAGGAACCTCAATCCAAATCCTCACCTCGAAAATCACAAACCCCTCAAACCCATCAAACTCAAACTTCCAACTCATCGACTACAAAATCGCAAGCACCGGAGCAAGCACCGAAGCCAGCACAACAACAGCAACCTCCCTCGAAACAAATATCACAAACCAATACCCATCCCCACTTCCAGCATTAGCAATCCTCCTTCTAATCACAATCCTCATAATCACACTTAAATTGAAAAAGAAATTTTTCCAGGTATAGTAGGAAGGCACACAAACCTCATCACTATGCAAACAACAATTCTCATAGCATTTCTCGCCGGAATCATATCAGTTTTTTCACCATGCATACTTCCAATCATCCCTGCTTACTTTGCATACATCAGCAATCAACGAAAAAGCACCCTCGCACACGCGATTCTATTCACACTTGGATTCACAAGCATCTTCTTAATGTTCGGAGCAGTAATAGGATCAATTGGCCAATTCCTCATCGTACACAAACGCACAATTGAAATAGTAGGAGGAATAATAATACTATTATTTGCACTTCAAACCTCAGGACTCATAAAAATCAAACCACTACTCAAAAATGCACACCTCGTCCTCCCAAAATCCGTGCAGAAAAAACTCGAAACAATTTCTCCACTCAAGTCACTTGTAGCTGGAATCGTATTCGCATTTGGATGGAGCCCATGCTACGGACCAATCCTAGGCAGCATCTTCACTCTCGCATTAGCAGAAACCAGCCTCAATCAAGGGCTAGCCCTCTTCGGAGCATATTCTCTCGGGATGGCTATCACTTTTATAGTCATCGCCATCTTAGCAACAAAAATTTCAAACCTCACAAAAAAAACCTCACGCCTAAACCTGATATTCAAAATAATAATGACCCTACTCCTAGTAATACTAGGGATAGGAATGATCACTGGCAACCTGGGGAATCTTGCAAATTCAATCAATTCTCTGTATATAGAATACAATCTAAATATTTTCTAAACACACTTTAAAATGGCAAAGAAAAAAGCACCAAATTGGAAATTACTACCAGTTGGATTAATCTTATTCGCAGTTGGATTCGCTAGCGGAACTTTCGTAGATACATGTGAAGCAGGAGAAGACTGCCCAGCAAACGTAATAGAAGCAGGAGAAACTGCTGAAGAACAAACCGGCGAACACACTGTAGAGCTCGACCAGTCATATGATGGAGAATACTTCTATCTCGGATCTGACGATGCCCCAATAACAATTGTTGAATACACTGATTATCAATGCCCATTCTGCCAAAGATACTTCTTCAACACATTCGGACAAATTCTAGAAGAATATGTAGAAAGTGGAAAAGTAAGATACACAGTCAAAGACATGGCTCTCAGCGGTCACGCAAAAGCAAAACCAGCTGCATACGCAGCAAGATGCGCAGGAGAACAAGACAGATACTGGGAAATGCATGAAAAAATATTCACATTCCAAAACCAATGGTCATATGCAGATGACGCACAAGCTCAATTCACAGAATACGCAACAGATTTAGGCCTCAACACAAGTAAATTCACAACTTGCTACGAAAACGCTCCCGGGAAATATGATGATCAAATAAAAGCAGATATCGTAGAAGCAAGCACACTAGGCATCTCAGGAACACCAAGCTTCTCAATAAATGGACAAATCATAGTTGGAGCTCAGCCATTCGAGACATTCCAACAAGTAATAGAGCTATTCAACGAATAAAACAACGTTGTACAAAATCTGAACAAAACTAGCTCTGTTCATTTCTTCATCTGGATAAAGAAGTGATCCAGAAACAACTCCGTTCTCTTTTGCTGCTTGTGCATATGGAGCAATCCAATCTCCAACATCCACATCCCCATAAGGTTTTTCATCAACAGACTCAGTTATCTCAACCTCCTTCGCCAACAATATCATTTTCAATGTTTGAGCCTTAGTCACAGGATTTTCAGGATGGAAAGTTCCATCACCATAACCACCAACCCAGCCTGCTTCGGAAGCACTACAAACATAAGCCTCAAACCATTTATCATTACAATCTGAGAAACAATCTTCATAAATACCTCCAGTAAAATCAAAACCAATAACCTCATTAATAATCTTAACAGCCTCAGCTCTATTCACTGGCTTATCAGGCTTGAAAGTTCCATCATCATAACCACCAACCCAACCCATTTGCTTGAAGAAAGCTATCGCAGCAGCATTCGGATGGTTGTCAGAAACATCAGTAAAGACCTCCCCCTCCTGCACGGCTTCAAAAGTATACAAAGCAGGATCTATCTCTCCCAAATCAGCAATGAAAACAGACGCATGAATATCATCAACATGATCAGTCAAAGAAGAATTAAAAGACAAAACTCCATAAAGAGAAAAGCCAGCAAACATCAACAAAACACCTAGAAACGGAACGTGTTCCACCTGAATTTTTTTCTTATCAGACATAACAATTATTTTTAAAGATTATTTATCAAGAACAGTTTTGTACTCAAGCTCATAAACATGCAACAAAGTCAGTAGCAACACAAGAATCAAAGGCCCAAAAATCAAACCTTTCAATCCAAAAGTCCATATTCCTCCCAACACAACAAAGAAAGTAAGAAGTGGATACATATGAGATTTACTTCCAATCAAATATGGTCGAACCAAATTGTCGACTGTACCGACCACAAACATCCCCCATAACACCAAGAATATTCCTCCAGCCATATTTCCAAGAAGGAAAATAATAACAGCCGCTGGGAACCAGATAGCCGCAGTCCCAAGAAGTGGAATCAACGAGAAGAACCCAGTCGCAGCACCCCAGAAAACAGGGTTTGAAACACCAGCTATCGAGAATCCAATTCCAGCCAAGGTCCCTTGGATAATAGCAGTCAAGAAAACCCCAAAAGCGATAGCCTTTACAGTATCAGAAATTCGTTCAGTAATCTTATCTTCATATTTTTTAGGAAGCGGACTTAGAAGAGTTAATCTATCAACAAACTTATCTCCATCTTTAAACAGATAAAACATAGAGAAAAGCATTATTACAAAATTAAGGAAAATAGATCCAAGATTCTTAGCAATAACAGCACCTTGCCCAACCAAGAAAGTACTTACTTCCTGGGCAGTATTCACAATCATCGACTTCAAATCAAGTTCGCCCAAATCAATAACAGGCTCTACCCTTTGCTTGAAATCAAACAACCATCCACCTTCCTCCCATCTGAACAAAGGATCCAAAGCACCAGATGCAATTTTGGTAGAAACAGTATCATACATATCAATAGCTTCCCTGGCCAAAAGAATCACAAATCCAACCAACGGAACAACGATAATAAAGATTATAAACAAACACATAATAAACGCCGAAATTCTCGAAGCACCCTTCAACTTCTTCAAAAGCTTCTGATAAACTCCATAAAACAAAATAGTCAAAACACCAGCAATCAGAAGAGTGGTAAGAAAAGGCTCAACAACAGTATAAAGCAGATACAGAACAACCAAGATCGCAAAAATCAAGAAATACCCAGGAAGCCTACTCACTATCATTGAGCGCTCCTTCTCTATCGCAGCATTACTTTTTACTTTTCTTGGCTTTCTCTTGCCATTTTCATCACCAGAAAGAGACTCCGCCAAAGAGTCAACATACTTAGACGCAACTTTTTTTATAATTTTTTTCATAGAAATGGGGAAAAGGAATATCTTCTTTGATTTATAACACAACCGAGATGTTTTGTGAATTTATTTTAACCGAAAAGGATTAAAATTCGTCCCTTCATCATAAACATCAACCCCTTCCTTTTTCTTCAAAGCCCCAACAATAAGGTAGGTAAAAGGAGTAAACAGCACTTCAACCCCAACTTTAAAAATATAATTCGAAACAATAATAGTTAGAAGCATATCAGGGGTCGCCCAAACAGCTCCCCAAAAAGCAATCAGTACAAAAAGAACAGTATCAAGTCCTTCCCCAACAATTGTCGAACCAATCGTTCTAACCCAAAGATGTTTTCCATTCATCCAAACTTTAATTTTCGCCAAAATGCATGAATTCGAAAATTCACCAGCCGCATATGCAATCACAGAAGCCAGCACAATCCGAGGAGTCCATCCCAAAATCGCCATATATGCCTCCTGTCCATCCCATCCTCCAGCAGGTGGCAAAGCCGCCACAGCCATGAAAACAAGAGCCATCAAAATCGCCATCCCCAAACCAAGCCAAATTATCTTTCGTGTCCTTTTATACCCATAAACTTCAGTAAGTATGTCCCCAAAAATATAACTCAATGGAAACAAAATAGTCCCTCCATCAAATTCAAACGGCCCAAGAGCAAGAATCTTACTCGAAGCCACATTCGAAATCAAAAGAACAGAAACAAAAATAACAGCAATAGCCGTCAGGTGTTTAAACTCCTTAAGGTGAAGTTTTTCTTGAGCAGAACGTACGAAATCAACCATGTTTTGAAAGTTAAGTTTAGTTAGTCATGCGTGGAAACTTAACGTAAAGCACGCACGAGCAAAATCTTAAGTGCATTTTTTTATTAATGCAACACAAGTTTAAACCCCACGCAATACCACCCAATTTACAAAAGCACCACATAAGTTATAAAATCGGAGCATGTACATAGGACTTACAGGATATATGGGGACCGGGAAAGGAGAGATCGCAAAAAAACTCCGAAACCAAGGATATAAATATATCTCTTTATCAGATATGATTCGTGAAGAAGCAGACCGACGTGGAATCAAACACACTCGGGAGACTCTTCAAGAAATTGGAAACGAACTCAGACAAACAAACGGTCCAGGAGCCCTAGGAAAAAGAGTCCGAGAAACAATTGAAAGAGAAGAAGGAGACGCACTGGGAACAGGCAAATGGGTAATAGATGGAATCAGAAATCCTCAAGAAGCAATCGAAATCAAAAAAATGCCAAAGAGCAAACTTTTATCTGTCACATCTAGCTTAACAACAATAACAACCCGACTCAAAACCAGAAAAAGACCTGGAGAAGAAGGCCTCACAAAAGATCAAGTATTCGAACGCCTCAAAAAAGAAAGTGGAATCGGAGAAGGAGCTGATGGACAACAAGTCCAAAAATGCTTAGAAATGTCAGATTTTTTGGTCATAAACGATGGTTCTCTGACAGATCTAGACAATAAACTACAACACTTCACAAATCTAATGCTCGGTATCGAACGCCCTTCATTCGATGAGATTTTCATGGAAATTGCATACACCTGGGCAAAACGTGCAACATGCCTCCGCAGAAAAGTCGGCGCAGTCCTCGCAAAAGACAAACAACAAATAACAGCAGGATACAACGGAGCTCCAAGAGGAGTCCCTCATTGTGCCGAAGCAGGCGGATGCATCCGAGAACGCCTCAACGTTCCCTCAGGGAAAAACGCAGAATTATGCCGTGGAACACACGCAGAACAAAACACAATAACACAAGCAGCCAAATTCGGAATAAACATTGAAGGAGCAACCCTGTATTGCAACACATTCCCCTGCGTAATTTGCACAAAAATGATCCTAAATTCAGGAATCACAAGAGTAGTATACGACTGCGATTACGATGACCCACTTTCAAAAGAAATCCTAGAACAACAAACAATGGTCGAGATGGTCCGATACGAAGGGAAAAGATTCCAAGTCTAGTCAGAAAGAGACGCTCTCAACCACTCCAAGAAAAACGAAATAATCGTAGGATAAAAGAAAGCAAACATATACCACCTCCTATACCAAGGAATTGTGGGATCTTTAAAAACAGAATAATTCTCCTGCTCATAGGTAGCCTGGGTAGCAGAACCATCCTCTTTCTTCTTCAAATGCAACTTTTCCCCAACTTTATCTTTCACCTGCTTCGATTTTTCAATAGTTTCCTTAACCTTTTCTTCAGATTTCTTAATACCTTCAGTAACTTCTTCTTTCGAAGGAACTTTTTTAAACAATTTAAACACCTTTGATTTAAGATTTTTCAGACCCATGCGACGATTATACACACGAAATCAAAAACTGGCCAGGTAAACCTTTTAACAGGTGTAACCCGACCAGATCCATTTCAAGCACTATTGAATCCTAGAGAAAGAGAAATAAACACACTTTATCAGAATTTTTCATACTTTTTTGAGATTTTTATTGCGAACTTAAGCTTATTGCCTTGGAGGCTTTGCTTCGTTCACAACAACGTTTCTACCTTTGAATTCTTTTTCATTCAACTGAGCAATAGCTTCATCAGCTGCTGCTTCGTCAGTGAAAGTTACGAATCCAAATCCTTTAGAACGTCCAGAAAACTTATCAGTAATGATAATTGCTTCTTCTACTTCCCCATACTGAGCAAATAGTTCCTGCAACTCCTCTTGAGTAGTCTCCCAAGCGAGGTTTCCAACAAATAGTTTCTTAGCCATGTTGTTTTGGAAATTAATAATAGATGCAACGACCCTACCAGAAGTGGCTTTAAATGGAAAGGGGAAATTCGATTATTGCAACCCACATCCCTCAAAAGAACTGGCGACACACCTCAAGGAGCATTGCCAAAACACTCAGAAAGTGTTATAATTAACCATATAAAAACAAATAACAAAAACTAAAAAATGGATGATTTTCAACAAACTGATCAGCCCACTGATCAACCAACAAATCTCCCACCCAATCTCAAAAAACCCAAAAAGAAATGGCCTTGGGTTCTTGCTGCAGTAATAGGGTTAGGAGTAATTTCTTACCTGCTTGCAAGTAGCTCCTTATTTAAAGGAGCTTTGTATGTAGACGACGAAATGGAAGCAAAAAAAACCTTATCAGAAACAGCTTCAATAAAAACTGACATTCAAGAAACAAAAACAACATCAGAAGACAAAGTTTTGAACTGTGATGTAGTGGTAGTAGGAGGTGGAACAGGAGGAACAGCTGCAGCTATCGCTTCTGCACGAGAAGGCGCAAAAACATGTTTGATCGAAGAAACTAACTGGCTGGGAGGAATGATGACCTCAGCTGGAGTTGGAGGAATAGATGGTCGTAGAGACAGCCCTTCAGGAATATTTTACGAAATCATCCAACGAATCATTGCTTATTATGAATCCAAAGGTCAATTAAGCAGAATCCATAATTGTACAGTTAGTTATATATGTTTCGAACCCACAAGAGGAGCAAAAATATTAGAAGAAATGGCTAATGAAGAAAAGAATTTAAAAGTATATTTCAACTCAGAAGTTGATAAAGTTTATCGAGAAAAAGATCAAATATTAGGAGTCCACTTCATAAAAGACGAAAAAGGCTACATCGCAAAGGGAGACGTAACAATAGACGCCACAGAATATGGAGACATAATGTACATGGCAAACATCCCCTATGATTTAGGATACGACCAAGGATCAAAAGAACCATTAGCCCGCAAAGCAGAGAAATGCGTCCAACCTTTGACTTACGTAGGAATTTTAAGAGAATATGACAGCCCAAAACCAGTAAGTAAACCTAAAAATTATGACACAGATAATTTCGAATGTGTTGTAAAAAACCCATCATGTCCAAACTCAAACAGTCTTGTAGACGTAGACAGACTTCTCAGTTACGGACGAATGCCTTACAGCAAACTAATGATAAACATTCCAAGTCATTCATATGGGAATGACTTTCACGCAACAGCTCCAAACCTAGACAACCTATCTCGCGAAGAGATTTTGGAAGAAGCAAAAGCCTACACAATGGGATTCCTTTACTACCTACAAACAGAAATCCCTGAATTCAAGAACTTCAGACTTTACAATGAATTTGGAACAGAAGACGGACTTGCAAAAATTCCATATGTTCGCGAAAGCAGACGTTTGCAAGGAATTGAAAGATTAACAGAAAACGACATCACAGAAGCAGGAGGAACAAAAAGAAGCGACGTAGTAGAAGACGCCATAGCAATCGGCGACTACCCTATAGACCTTCACTTCTGCAAATATGGGATAGGAGACATATTCAAAGTAATAGAACCTTATCAAATCCCTTACGGAGTAACAGTTCCAGAAGAAGTTGACGGATTCCTAGCTGCTGACAAAAACATCTCGGTAAGTCATATAGTAAACGGAACAACTAGATTGCAGCCAGTCACAATGTCAGTAGGACAAGCTGTAGGAACAGCCGCAGCAATGGCATCAAAAGCAAACATTGAACCAAGAGATATTGACGTAGCAGAACTTCAAGAAAAACTAATCAACGCAGGCAGCAACTTATTCTTCTTCACAGACCTGCCAACTCAACATTGGGCCTACAAAAGTGTCGCAGAATTAGCAGTAAAAAACCTGATTTCAGGATATAGCGACCTATCCTTTAGACCAAAAAAATCAGTAAAAGAATCTGAATTTTCAAAGATTTTCGAAGCAAATTTACTCTCAAAAAATCAGAGCACATCAATAATGAATTTCTTAGACATTAAAGAGGATTCATCATTACTAATAGACAGAAAAGACGTAGTAGAACATTTATATTCACTGATGGACGTAACTAACACAGAAATCAAATCAACAGGATCAGCTAATCTGAAATTCAAGGATATTCCAAAAAGCTCAAGTTTATATGAAAAATTACAAGCTCTCGTCTCATCTGGTATAGTTAACGGCGACAACTCTAACTTCCGACCCAATGATGATATTACAAGAGCCGAAGCAGTTGTTCTACTAGAAAAAGCCATGG
>CAZBZZ010000023.1:0-12006 GCA_964496555.1 uncultured Candidatus Peribacteria bacterium | reverse complement strand
CTTTCTAAACTTTGGAACACTCGAAATATATGGAGACATCCCTTACGACGTATTGGTTTTTGATGATCAAAACTACACGTGTGACACTCAGCCATGTGAACTTAAAATGGACAGAGGGGAGAAGTCTTTATCGTTTTTCAAGTTTGGATTTGAAGCTGAATCTCAATCAGTAGAAGTCCCTCTGTGGAGCACTGTATCAACAAGAGTGAAGTTTGAGATCAAGCCGTATATGGAAGAAATAACGGTTATAAATGAAGAGCCACAAAATCCTTCAACAAAAAAATACGAGCTGAAATACGATGACAAAACTCACAACTACAAACTCATCGCTACCAATCAAGTAAGCACGCAACCAATCGCGCTCTCATACTTCCCGAACAAACTCGAATCACCAATAATTCTCGGTTCAGATGACTCAGTTTTGATAATAGAACAGGACGAACAAAAAGAAGAAAACCAAATCTACTTTATCGACGTAGAATCAAAATCAAGATACGAAATTGGCACGATCCCAAAATTCACAAAAATACTCGCAGCGATCCCATCATTCAACGGCGAATATTTCCTTCTTCAGACTCAGTCTCCAGAAGAAGAAACCAACTATTGGCTCGTAGATAGCACACGTCTTTCTGAAATCAAAACCGATGCCTCAATCGGAAACATCCGTTGGACTCTATACACAGAATTGGTAATGATGAGCCAGGATGAAAACAGCTGGATATTTGAAAAATTCTCAGCAGAAAACCTCACCAAACGCCAACTCCTAACAACAAACGAATTCGTAGACAAACCT
Organism: uncultured Candidatus Peribacteria bacterium; assembly: GCA_964496555.1. Classification (GTDB taxonomy): domain Bacteria; phylum Patescibacteriota; class Gracilibacteria; order UBA1369; family LOWO2-01-FULL-3; genus JABILX01. Next base: position 11,213 of record CAZBZZ010000023.1, on the reverse strand, counting down.
TCAGTCTTTTTCCCAAGCCAAACAGCCAGAAAACTCTATGTCACGGCAGGGGATCAGTCATATGAGATTGTTTATTGACCAGGTCCAACAAAAATTTAACAAAAAATTGAGAAAAATGTGAGGTTCGCATGCAACAATAAATGCGGACACTTTTTTTCGTGTTTTCAAATCAATAACAAATACAAAAATGCCAGCAAAATTATATTCAATTTCACTTACAGGCCTAACCCCAGAACTAATCGAAGTCGAAGCAGACATCTCTCGTGGACTATCTTCCTTCAAAGTAGTTGGGCTAGGGGACACCTCTGTCCAAGAATCAAAAGAACGAGTTCGCTCAGCAATAAAAAATTCACAATTCACTTACCCCATTCAAAAGAAAATAATAAACCTCGCCCCAGCCGAACTCAAAAAAACAGGGTCAAACTTCGACCTCCCCATCGCCACAGCATTGTTGGCAGCTTCCAAACAAATCCCAATTCAACCTTTCAACGAATCCCTGATAATAGGAGAACTTTCTTTAGACGGAGCAGTGAAACCGATCAAAGGAATCCTACCTATCACAAACTTTGCAAAACAAAAAGGATTCAAACGAATCTTCCTTCCAAAATCAAACCAACACGAAGCCTCACTCGTAGAAGGAATAAAAATCTACCCAATAGAATCTCTCAAACAGCTCGCAGAATTCTGCCAAGGAAAAACATCAATAACGCCAAAATCAGGAACAAGGCCAGTCTTAACGCCTCAAGCCATCCAACAAAACGAAACCTCATTGTCATCGATATATGGCTTAGAATCGGCCAAAAGAGCCCTAACAATAGCTGCAGCAGGCGGACACTCCACGCTCCTCCGCGGCCAACCCGGCACAGGCAAAACAGTCCTAGCACGAGCATTTCAATCCCTCCTCCCACCCCTCTCCATAGACGAGGCAATGGAAGTCACTTCTCTGTACTCAATAGCCGTCGGACCTCAAACACTCATGACGAACAGACCCTTCCGCGAAGTCCATCACACGGCATCACGCATTGCGATAACCGGTGGGGGAGCGAACCTCAAGCCAGGTGAAATAACCCTTGCCCACAAAGGAGTCCTCTTCCTCGACGAAATAACCGAATTCCCACGCCACGTCCTGGAAGTCCTAAGACAACCGCTCGAGGACGGCTTCATCACGATCTCCCGCGCAAAATCATCCGCAAAATACCCATGCGACTTCCTCCTCCTAGCAGCAATGAACAACTGCCCATGCGGCAACTTAAAAACCCAACCTCGACTCTCAAACCGTCGCACCAACCGCTGCAAATGCACCCCAAAACAAATCCAAAGATACCAAGGTAAATTATCAGGCCCTCTCCTAGATCGGATAGACCTCTCCATAGAAACTCCTTCGATCTCAATAAAAAACTTCCTCACACAAGAAGAAAGGGAGGAAGACCAGGGAGTAAAAACTCAAATCATCGAAGCTCGAAAAATCCAAAAAATCAGATACTCAAAAATAGAACCAAGCAAAAACGCATCCCTCCAAGCCAGCCAAATCAAATCCCTACTTTCAATCACAGACAGAGCAAAACAAACCTTAAACAAAGCCTCAGAAAAACTCGAACTCTCAAATCGCGGATACTTGAAAGTGATCAAAATTGCACAAACAATAACGGACTTGGATCAACGATCAAAAATCAATGAAGAAGACATCTTGGAAGCAGTTCAGTATCGACCGAAACTCAAGTCCTAGAATAAAATTTTACTACCAATAATAGAAACAGAAGGTCCATCAAGAGGATACTCAAGATCTGAATACGCTCGATCTCCATACACAGTAAAATCCAAATCTTCAGGGTTATCCAAAACAAATCGGAACCTATCCCCAAACTTCAAATCTTCATCAACACTCATATACAAATCAAACACCAAATCTTCGCCAAACTTCCCTTTTAAATACAAGTTTTTGAACTTAACAGAATCATTCCATTCATAGCCGCGATACTTCTGTCCGTCTGGCGAAACAATATAGAAATCTGAATATTCGGAATCATCCAACCCATCAATACGAAGTTTGAATTCTTTGAGTCTGAAAGGTCGTTCAGCAGTAGAAAAACGCAAACTCATAACATGTTTGCCCTCATCACCAGACACAACATATGATCCACCATCCACGGAAGTCATCGAGAATGAAACATCCTCAACGTAATTCAACCTAGAAACATCAATAACAGCAGGCTGATGAGACATCACATTGGTTGTCCCAACATCTCCTACAGCCAAACTAGGTGCAAAAACAAAAAGAACACTCGCCGCCAAAAACCCAAGAGAATAAAAAAGCCCTTTGAGTATATAAGTTCTCAGAGCATGATCAGTATCCTCTTCCCGGAGACCACTAGTATCTATCTGAATTTTACGACTCCTTAAATTCATTGACTAAGTATTTGATGAAATCATAAGAAACTCTTTTCTCAGGATTGAAATAAATTCCCAGACCCTTTGCCTTCCCGTTCGAATACAAAGATTCCGCAAAATGGAATGCATCATGATCTTTTGGAACGTCATGGAAATGAGGAGCTCCCTCTTCAACACCTAGATCCACATCAAAGTAATTCAAAAGTGGTTCCAAAATCTCTGAACGAGGCATGTCATCATCAGGCCTAAAAGCAAAATCGATAGGATCGTCCAAAAGTCCATTGTTAAACATTGTTTGAATGTAAGGTGCATACCATTGCTCTTGATCCACATCTTCAAAATAAGGTTTACCCTCAGCATTCACGCTGATATCAGATTCGTCCATAAAAATCTTGGTAAACTCAGCTTTATTCAAATATCTCTGAACAGGTAAATAAAGCAGATTCGAATTAGTGAAAAACGCTTCACCATCAGTTTCTCTATCATAAGATCTCAAGAAAACAGTATAAGCCTCATCATGATCCCAATCTCCATCCAAGTCATCAAACGATTCAAAACTTTCACATTCAAACGATTCATCCAAAAGTAAATCTCGAGAAGCTTTAACCCTATAATAACTGAACATATCAACTCCCATATCTAACTCTGTATATTTCATCAAATCCTCAGCAACCACCTCTCCACCAAAAGCGATACATACCTCCAGATCCATCTCATCCAAAACATCTGCATAATCAGCAGACGCAGAATAACTCAAAGTAAATCCATCCTCTTCATCAAAACTTTCCAATGCAAAAGACTCCAACTTCACAGGCTCTTCATAAACGTCCGCAATAACCCAATTATTGTCATCGTATCCATCTTCCTGATCCTTCAAAACTACATTAAACTGATAACTTCCATAATTAAAACGTCCATCCATCAAAACCTCATAATCCTCAAAAATAAAAGTTTCACCCTTCTCAAGAGTCAAACCTTCCAATCCATTGCTCACAAACGCATTTTTCTGATCCCCACCAGCCGTGATCACAACAGTTCCATTTTCGAGCTTCTCTCCATAATTCCGAACGACAATCGTCGCATTGTATCTATAATAATCAAAATCTGCAGTCGGATTCCCATCCTTTCTCAAGTAAACATATTCAATCCCAACATCAGGCTTCGCCTCATCAAAATCAGTCAGTCCAATATTGTTAAAGACAGACAAAATCGATCCTTGAAACATGCCTCCTTCGAAAATCCCACCTACTATATTGACGATGAAAACAAATGCCAACAAAGAAGTGAATCCATAGAAAACGGCATTAATTAAAGTTTCGTGATGTTTGTTTTTATTTTTCATTTTTTTGGTTTTTTTCGACATCGCAATTCGCGAATAACGATCTAATAAGTATACCAAAAAAACGCCCCTTATTCAATCCCTATAAACCTGTTGAGAGTTGCTAAATAGGCTAAAGGTTTTGTGGTGGCAAATAGTCAAAAACTTCATAAAATTCAGGATTTGCCTTATAAAATTGCTCATCGCGATTTTCTGGAGCAAGCTCAAGATAATATTCAAATTTCTCTGTAGATTCATCAAAATTTTCATACTGATGATAGAACTTCCCAAACTCCAAATAAACAGGCGGATAAAAAGGCATGATCTCAAGTGCCGATTCAAATTCATCCTCAGCTAATTCATAATAAGCAGGATCCTCAACCGACTTCGAAGAATATTTCTTCGCCAAAGACAAATGATAAAAACCAGGATGATCGGAATAGGTGGAAACCGTCAGAATATTAGGAATCAAAATCACCAATCCCAAAATCATTGCAATCCAAAGAATAGGTTTGAAATGAACCCTGAAATCCTTCCCGCTTGCCTCTCTGAAAACAAAAGCCAGAAGGAAGAAAATATAGACCAAATGAACCGTCACAGAAAATCCAAACAAATGCGCAGCAAAAATAGCAACAAGCGAACTGAAAGCCGTAGCCCCCAACAAACTTTTGCTCATATTCTTAAACCCGAACCAAAAGAACCAAAAACTAGCAATTAAAAGAACAACCCCTCCAATATATCCATAATCAGAAAACCACTGCAGAACAACATTATGAGCACGGTCAGGAACATAATTAAATTTCTCCAACAACAGCAACTCTGGACTCATATATGGAGCATAACTTATTGAAAAAGTATCAGGTCCATATCCATGCCAAGGCCCATCCTTAATCATCTCAACAACACCTGGCCACATCACAAACCTTGAATCAACAGACCTTTTCCCTTCCTCCAGACGATCAGCAATTAAGAACCCTCCCACAAGCAAAATCAAACCTGCAAAGAAAGCAACAACCCACTTCTTGAAAATTTCCTTACGCATAAAAACAAAAAGAACCAATCCCACAATCAAACCAAAAAAAGAAGCCCGACTTCCTGTAAAAAACAAATTAACCAACGCCAACAAAGAAACAACCCCTCCAACCCAATAATATTTTTTGTTCAAACTCCAAGCCACAAAAGGAAACAACAACAACAATATATAAGACCCAAAATAATTAGGATGTCCCAAAGTAGAAAAAGTCCTTCCCAAAAACTCATCAATATTCAAGTTACCAAAATAAACACCAAATTTCTGTAAAACTCCATAAACCAAAATCAAAAGGAAACTAACAAAAGCTACTACAAAACATTTCCGAAACTGATCTCGATTCAACCCCAACAAACACACCCAAAAGAAAGCGAAATAATGAAAGTATGACAGGCCACCCTGGTATCTAAAATACGACCCCAAAACACTAATACTCAAATAATCAGATTTGAATGTCCCGATAGCAACAGTGAGCATCACCAAACCAGCAACAGCAATAAAAACCCGATTCTTCAACAAACGAGGAAGGGCAAATTCGCCACCAAAATAATACTTATTTGCTGAGAAGAAAATGGCTAAATATAAAAACAATCTAAAAACAAAAACTTTTGGAATCTCAAAAGGAAGGGCCACATCCGACCAAAAAACCAACGGTACCAATCCAAGGATCGCCCACACACTGAGCTCAAGTCCTCGATCGTACCACCTTGACTTTTCCATATAAGAAGCGTAAAAATGTACTATAATCTTATATTAACACAGATGGCCAAATTCGTCGTACATGGAGGGAAAGAACTAAAAGGACAGATCCGAATCTCAGGATCGAAGAACGCCGTACTCCCAATTATGTGTGCAGCCCTTTTGACCAAAGAGAAAACAGTCCTGACAAACGTCCCAGATATCGCTGACATCCGCTCAATGATAAACATCCTCACAGGACTTGGCGTCAGATCAACCTTTGAAAACGACCGACTCGAAATAGACCCATCAAAACTAAAAAACACACGACCACTCGACGACTATGTCTGCCGAATGCGTGCTTCAATATTATTGATAGGCCCTCTTCTAGCAAACTTTAAAAAAGTAGAAATGGATTTTCCAGGAGGATGCGTACTTGGCAAAAGATCAGTACTATCACATACAAAATCTTTGGAAGGACTTGGATGCGAAGTAGTAAAAGCAACAAACGAACTCAAACTCAAAGCAAAGGCTCTCAAAGGATCAAAGATAACAATGCCGGAACTTTCAGTAACAGCCACAGAAAACTTGATAATGGCCGCAGTGAAAGCAGAAGGCCAAACAACAATAAGATTAGCAGCAGCAGAACCTCACGTACAAGATCTCTGTGAATTCTTGAACAAAATGGGTGCAGAAATAAAAGGAATCGGAACTCATACTCTTCAAATCACAGGAGTAAAATCATTGAAAGGAGTAGAGTACCGAGTAACTGGCGATTACCTCGTGGCAGGAACAATAGCAGTCGCAGCCGCAATAACAAACGGAGACGTTCTCATAAAAGGAATCGAAACAGATCACCTAGACAGCTTCTGGCAAAAATTAGATGAAGCAGGCGTAGAATTGGAACTCAAACCAAAAGAAGTCCACGTCAAAGGATACAAAAACCTAAAAGCAGTCAACATCCGAACAGCGGTATTCCCAAGTTTCCCAACTGACCTTCAAGCTCCATTTTCAGTTCTTATGACAAAAGCAAAAGGAATCTCACGAATATTCGAGACATTATTTGAAGGCCGCCTAAACTACTTAGCTGAGCTAGAGAGAATGGGAGCAAGAGTAGAAATTCTCAATCCACACCAAGCAATCGTCATAGGTCCATCAAAACTAAAAGGAATGCCAATCTCAAGCTACGATATCCGTGCAGGAGCAGCAATGGTAATAGCAGCTCTAGCTGCAAAAGGCGAAACCGAAATTTCAAACATCAACTACCTAGATCGTGGCTACGCCAACTTCGAAAAAATCCTCAACAGCCTCGGCGCTGACATAAAGCGTGTCTAAAACGAGATTCTTCCGTCTAAATCATTCCGGAATATTTCGCGTATCCCAGCTCTATAAAAAGCCCTCAAAGTTTCTGCATGAGGATGTCCAAATTTATTGTCTTCTCCTAGTTGAATCACAGCAATCTCAGGTCCAACAGCCTCCACAAATTCAGCCGAAGAAGCTGTCTTCGATCCATGATGCCCAGCTTTCAAAATATCAGCCCCAAGCTCAAAACCAGCCTCCAAAATCTCTTCCTCACATTCAACTTCACAATCCCCAGTCAACATCGCCCGCCAACCCAAAGTTGCCCTAATCACAATCGATGAATTATTCACATTCGAAATTGTCCTACCAATCAAAGGTTCAAAAGGATACAACACATCCAAATACAAACTGCCAACTTTGAAGTCCATACCAGCTTCTGCAACAAAAACGTCCAATTCCCCATCATCTCGCATGGCTCCAACATCGCGCAAAAACTCATCATAATAATGATTATTATATCCAACTCCAGTGATCAAAACTGCCCCAACTTCATATCTTTTCAAAACCTCAACCAATCCCTCCAAATGATCCGCATGAGGATGAGTCAAAACCATCAAATCAATCTGCCGATTAAAATACGCCAACACTTCACTCAGCTCCTCCAACACCTTCGATTTTGGTCCTCCATCGATCAGAACATTGTGCCCCTCAGGAGTCTGGATCAAAACAGCATCTCCCTGCCCGACATCCAAAAACCACAAGTGAGCACGTCCATCCGGCAACTCCCGCCACCCGACAATCAACAAAGCAGCAGCGAGCATCACAGCAGAAGCAAAGTATTTCCAGTATTTGCGGGGGAGGATCTCAGGTCGTACTTTAGTATGCCGATCTTTAGCACGCCGGTCCGCCGAGTGATTTTCCATACCCTCAACGATACCACCCAGACCTCAAATAAATCTCAAATTTTTGTTAAATTTTTTAACCACAGGTTCTCTGGAAAAGACCGGGAAAAGACCGGTCACCCAATTTTATAACCTGTGAAAATGCCGAGACCGGTCTCACCCCGGTCTCCAGCTCCACGTCCCGAACTCAAGTAATGGGGCTACTGAAGCTCGAACCTATAGAGTTCGAACTCAACTAATGCCCCTACTTAAGCTCGAACCTAACGCCACAAAAAAAGCCCTGAGCCAGTGAATGACTCAGGGCCAACCCCGAAGGGCTTAATAATTATTGTTTTCGTCTAGATGCGAAGTGACCAAGACCAAGTGATACTAGAAGTAATCCAGCAATACCAGGACCAGTCTCAGAAAGATTGATTTTTACCATAACACCATCAGTTTCATTTCCTTCGTCATCGCTTTGTGTAAGCTTGAACCAGTAGTCTTCACCTTCTTCAAGCATACTGTTCATGTATTCAAACTCTTCAGAATCAAGAGCCAAAGTTTCTGTTATAGCAAACTCTGTACCATCATCACTGAAGTAAAGTGTTTGAAGTGTTGAAGCTGCTTCTTCAGGAAGAACCCAGTCCAACATAACTTTCCAATCAACTACTTCATCAGAAGCCACACACTCTGCAACCTCCTCCTCTTCAGCGCCTTCCTCTACCTCTTCGCCTTCCTCTGCGTCCTCAACTTCGTCACAAACAACTGCTTCAGTTACGATAGTTTTGATAACTTCAGCCATAAGATCAGTAGCATCTTCCATTACATCTTCTTCCTCTTCTTCGCCTTCTCCTTCTCCCTCACCTTCACCTTCAGCTCCAGTTTCTTCACCAACTGTGAATTCAGCTGAATCAGCGTCAGTATTAAGATCGTTTCCTTCTTCATCAGTAACACCGTCAACTGAAACGACATAAGTTTCACCATCAGTCATTTCAGAAACAGTCAAAATAACAGAACCATCTTCATCTCCAGTTTCAGTATTTTCTCCTAGAACAACTTCTGTAACTTCCAATGTTTCAGCACCTGCCGAACCTTTAACTGATACTTCAAAGTCTTCTGCGGGTGTGAGACTTAGAACTATAGTTTCAGAGAAGTTAACAAGAATATTTGTCATGTCCATGTATTCAGCACCAGTTACTTCTGGCTCTTCAGTATCAGCATCTTCAGGAGCTTCATCGCTTCCTACAAATGTTGCTGTATCAGAAGTACCACTTATGATTGGATTTTCAACCAAGTCAGTAACATCTATTGTTGCTGTCAAAATATAATCTGCGTCTTTAGTTTGTTCCTCTGTAGTAAGACGAACAACCATTCCTTCTTTACCTTCCTCAACATCTTCGTCAGCAAGAATAACAGCATCCAAAACTTCTAGAAGTTCGAATGTTTCATCATTCTCAACTACGAATGCTTGTTCAGGATTGGTTTCTGGAAGGGCTACCTCCTCAGAAAACTCAACATCAACTTCTACCATGCTAACAGCTTCAGCTGTAACAACAGTAGGAGCTTCGTCATCAGCCTCTATGTCACCACCTTCTTCAGGGGTAGCATCGACTTCAAAACTGTAGCTAGGACTTTCGTTGCCAGCTGCATCATATGCAGTAACAGCAAAGTAATAAGTTGTCCCGTTTTCGAGACCTGAAACCTCAGCAGACAAGACGTCTCCGACATCTTGAGAACCGAAATCATATTCCTCATCTTCTGCATCTACTGAAGCAAGCCCTGAATATACGAAATATCCAGTTACGGCTTCGTTATCAATAGCGGCATCCCAAGAAAGGATTACAACTTCGTCGCCAGCTTCTGCCACGACGTTTTCCACATCAGACGGAGTGATTTCGTCTGCTGCGAACACTGTACTTGTAAGACTAAACAATAGAGTTAGGCCCGCAAGTAATGAAAATAGTTTTTTCATTTTGTTTTTGTTAAATTTATTTTTAATTTTTATTTGAATTTTTCATATCATTATACCAAAAAACAGGAAAGAACACAACCCCCTAAACCCCGAAACCAATACTGAAAGCACCCAGGTCAACCAGAGAACCTACCTAGCGATCCGAACACGTTTCTTCTTCACCCTAACCTTTTGAATCACATTTTCACCTATTCCTAAGACTTTAATATTAACCTTACTAAACTTAACAACCTCTCCTTCATTAGGGAATCGCCCCAACCTCCTTAATATAAGAGCATTAACAGTTTCGCTTCGTTTTCCATCAATTTTCACACCAAGAGTATTACTGATTTCCTTCACAGTAACATCCCCACAAGCAACCAAATTACCACTATCAATTACATCTATTTCCTTCTCCTCTTCATCAAATTCATCTGCTATTTCCCCTACAATTTCCTCGAGAAGATCCTCCATTGCAACTATCCCAGCAGTCCCCCCAAATTCATCAATAACAACCGCCATATGAACATGTCTTCTCTGAAATTCACGGAACAAAACATTAATTTTCTTCGAGAAAGGCACTTTGAGCAACGGCCCGTATTCCACACTCTTCAGCTTCTTCGACTTCTTGAATTTCTGAATATATTGAAACAGATCCTTAATATTCAAGATCCCAACTATATGATCCAAATCACCTCTATAAATAGGTATCCGAGAATGTCCAAAATTTTCAACCATCTCCGCAGCATCTCCAAGAGTAGCTTCCTCATCAAGCGCCTGAACCTCAACTCGAGGAATCATAACCTCTTTAACATTCGTATCATTAAATTCCAAAACATTCTCAATCAATTCTCTTTCTTCCCTGTTAATAGCACCTTCCTCAGCACCAAGCTTCACCATAGCAACGAGCTCATCTTCAGTAACGATCTGGTCAGCATTTTTCCCGAGAAGTAAATTAATAGCCTTAACGATCAACTCAAAGAAGACGATAATAGGCCAAAGTATGTACTCAAGAATTTGGAAAGGCTTTGCCAAAAACAGAGACAGCCCAGCCGCATGACTGTGAGCATAAGACTTCGGAGTGATCTCACCAAATACTAAGATTAAGAAAGTCATCACACCAGTAGCGATCCCTACACCTGTAGATCCAAAAGCCTCTGTCAAAAGAACCGCCGCATAAGCAGAAGCTCCAATATTAACGATGTTATTACCTATTAATATAGTGATCAGAAGTCTGTGCGGATTATCCTTCAGTTTCTTCAGGGTACGAGCTCCCGGCTTTCGCTTAGAATAAAGCTCCTGAACCTTCGAAGGAGGTACGGACATAAAAGCCGTCTCACTTCCAGAAAAAATCCCGGAAAGAATGATCAAGACAATAAGAGTGATAATTTGATAAACCATAGAGTAATTATACCAGAAAAAGGCCTTGAGATCAATGAGGTCAATCTCGTTTGACCAGTAGTTTTTCTAGAAAATTTCAACCAAATGTGTATAATTATGTCCGAATATGTCAACAGTGACAGGAAGCCGAAGGCGATCATGTCACAATCGAGGCCGAAGGCCGAGGTTCTCTCTCTCACCACAAAAAACCTTATGAAGTTCATTATCGACCCAAAAATCTTTGAAGACTTTGTTTCCTTGCCTTCTTGGTCAGTTGATGTTTCT
>CAZBZZ010000022.1:0-12031 GCA_964496555.1 uncultured Candidatus Peribacteria bacterium | reverse complement strand
CTAAGAAGAGGGTCTATCTCCATCAATTCCTTTTGGGAAAGATAAAGTTTTTCAGGATCATATTCTTCCCCCTCAGTTCCAGATACATCTTTATCCCCGTCTCCATCCTTGCTCCCCTCAACTGTCTCATCATCTTTTCCCTTCGCCATTTTAGCAATTTCTTTTTTAGATTTTCTGAATTTTCGAAGTGCACTTCTGGCAGATGACTTATACAAAAACCCAAAAAGAACACCAATAAAAGCTTTTGAACCAGCAAAATCAGACCCCATGGCAGATTGAAAGACTCTAAAAAGAGCTTCTCTTGATATGCCGACTCCAGCTTGCCAAGTTATTTCTATCTTTTCCCCTCCAACATCAACCACAAAATCAAAATCATCTAGAACAGTCCTATTTCTAGCATTTACTACCAAAGTTAAAATTTTAGACATTTTTGAAGAAAGCCTTGAAAGCATAAAAAACGCAGGATTATCAAGATCAACACCTCCGCCAACTAAATGTTTCCCCAAAAAAAGCTGCTTTTCAAAAATTGTGGATCGAGAAGTTGTAACTTCTTTAGCAAACTGATTAACAGCCGAGGCTATTTTCAATTTAAACCGATCAACATCAAATTCACTGGATTCCTTTGACTCACTAATCTTACGGCCTTTTTCACCACGATCCAAGGGAATACCCTTATAAGATGCTTTTTCAGATTTTCTTTTAGATTTCCCAGAAGACTTCCCAGAAGATTTCATAAACCATTTATAATGCTCTTCAATATCGACCAAAAGAGCAACAGACTTATCTTTATCTTTAAAATCGGAACCAGACTCGATAACACGTCTCGCATTCAAATACAAAACAAAAGAAAGGTAAGAGGCCAAAACAGAAGGGGAATCAATCCCATCCTCATTCCATTCCTCAGGTCTATTGTTATAATCTGAATAGATAAGTTGCATAAACTCATTGAACTCTCCAGTCAAAGCAACCAGGGAATTATAACTATTAACATTGTTAGAATCTTCCAACATCGCAAGCATGTCCGCGGAAGCATCAAGCATGTCATCAGGAACCCCTATCTTGGCATCACGTAGACTTCCCTCTAATTCCTCCAGAGGAACCTGAAAACCTTTCTCCGGTGATTCATTTTTTTCAAAACCTTCCATGGAATCCTAGTAATGTATATGAATCTCATCTCCAATCTCCGTAAATTCAAACGTGAAATCAGCATCATCAGGCAGCATTCGTACACATCCATGACTCATTGGCTGACCGATATGATCAAGTGCTTCACTCCAGAACACACCACCATCAGTTGCCAACGAAGGAAGCGCATGAAGTCCAGCACCTTGATAGGTGAACATTTGGAATCGAGGCATTATATAGTGAGGGGGAGCATGTCCAACCCTTACTTCATTTTTTAAGAAAATAGGGAATGTTCCGACAGGAGTTGGAGTCGCAGCCGCACCTGTACTTACTACAAATTCACGAATCACATGGTCATCCAATTTCAACCACATTCTTTGTTCAGAAAGATCAACTTCCACACTCCTCACGCCATCAATTTTTAGATCATCAACTTTCGAGCTGTTATATGCATAGAATAATTTCTTTCTCAACTCAGTTGCACTTTCATTAGTTTCTCCAGTATAAACATCAATTTTGAATTCCGCTTCATCCATCCATCTAACATTATCAATCACTGGCATGAAGTATTCTCTGTAAACACTTGGCTCATCATCAGCATATGCCCAGAAAGTATAAGCTGCAATTTCTCCAGGTTCGATTCTCATCTGTCCTTCATCCAAACGAACTCTAGTTTTCGAAACAGCACTATTTACAAAATTCTCAACATTACCATCAACATCCGACTCAACGATCTCAGGATTTAAGAAAAAACTTTCATGATCCTCTTCACGCGCAGTTCCCAAATAAACATGTGCTCCAGGACACCTACTATCAGGTGAGAACCAAGGCGCATTACCCGTGTTTTTCAAGAAAACTTTGATTTTGAAGAGTTCATCTTCATCATGTCTGAATTGCTTTCTGACTGTTATAAGCTGAGCAGTATACTCAAGATCAGCACCTCCTCTATCTGGGAATCCGCAAATATCTTCTTCTCCTTTAGACTTTTTAGTAGAAGTCTTCTCTTCAACATCAGTTTCAACTTCAACTACTTCCTCCTCAATAACTTCAACTTCTTCTTCAATCGGTTTGATTTCAGGAGCATTTGCTACAACTTTGATCTTTGCAACCTTAGGGCTTCCCTCCGAATGCAAAACAGAGTTATACATAACTCTAGGAGAATCAACGCCACCATCCGTCGGCATAGATATCACAACAGACAGAGCGACACCAAACACGAGAAGCAATGAAAGTGTTTTTTTCATATTTATTTTTGTTATTAATTTATACTAAATTATAACACAAAAAGACCTCCGGGGCAACCCCTGCTAGACCTGTTAGCCCCGAACTCAGGTAAAGGGGTTGCTTAACCCCAGGGCCACCCTACTTCAACAGCTTCTGCACCTCCTTTCTGAAAGTTTCCAAGTCTTTGAACTGTCTATAGACCGAAGCAAACCTTATATATGCAACTTCATCAATATCCTTAAGAGCCTCCATAATCCCTTGTCCGATGGCTGTAGAATCGACTTCTTTGCCCATCGCAGACCACTTGTCTTCCAGTCCATCGATAGCTCTTTCGACTTGTTCTTGAGTTACTTGCCTCTTTTCACAAGCCTTCCAAATCCCTCTCTCGACCTTCTCTCTAGCATATCGCTCTCTAGAACCATCCTTCTTTATAACAACAAAATTCGATTTCTCAGGATTCTCAAAAGTAGTGAACCGGTATGCACACTTATCACACTGACGACGCCTTCTAATAGATCGACCTTCGTCCGCATCACGAGAGTCAACTACAGAAGTGTTTCCCTTTTTACATTTTGGACATTTCATAACATAGAAATATTACGGCGCGGAAATATTAGCATACTTTTTAACTTCTTTCTCCAAAAAACGATCAGTCATCCCAGCAATATAATCTTTAACAGCAATCTCCAAACGTTCATCTTTCTTATATTTAGCAGGAACTTCATCCGGATTACTCATATAATAAGTGAACAAAGTCTCGATCATCTCACGGCCTTTATCCAATCTACCCTTAACCTCTTTACTCAAATAAAATTTTTCAAACAAAATCTCTCGAAGCTCACCGACTTTCAGGACCATCTCATTAGAAAACTGAACTCTCATTTCATCAAACCCAGAAACAATATCATCAACCATCAAATATATGATCTGACTTACCATTCTTGAAACAAAAACCTCTTCCTCAAGCCCCTCCCCATATCTAACAAAAACATAATCCCGGGCCTCTTTCCACAAGGCGGTTTCCTCCAAATCAGACAACTTCAAAATACCACTCCTCAGCCCATCATCCATATCATGGTTTGTATATGCAATTTCATCAGCCAAGTTAACAACTTGCCCCTCAAAATGCATATCTGCAAACTCAACTCCCTCCTGATCCCATGAAGTCTTATGTTTCTCCAATCCCTCCAACACTTCAAGACTCAAATTCAAACCATCAAAATCCGGATACAATTTCTCCAGTTTCTCAACCACTCTTTTACTCTGTTGATTATGCTCAAATCCATCAGCCCCAACCGCCTCCAAAGCCTCATCCAATGCATCTTCCCCAGCATGTCCAAAAGGAGGATGTCCCAGATCATGAGCCAAAGCTATTGTCTCAGCCAAATCCTCATTCAACCCCAATCTTCGACAAATATCGCGACTTATCTGTGCAACCTCCAAAGTATGGGTCAGTCTAGTCCTGTAATGATCCCCAAAAAATGCCGGGAACACCTGAGTTTTCTCATCCAATCGCCGAAAAGCCTTACAATGAATTATCCGATCCCGATCCTTCTGAAAACAAAGCCGAGCAGAAGCACGCCCCAAACCTGTTGCCTTGCCTTCGTTAAACTCCCTGCCTTTAGAATCCTTACTCCTTACAGCATAAGGAGCCAATCTCTTATCTTCTAACTGTTCTAAGTCTGCTTTGGTGTAGATCATAATGTTGAATCGTAAGGGGATTTATGATATACTAATAAGAATTATTTACCAATAAAAACATGGCTACACAGAATACAAAAACATCATCTCTTAGAGAGAATGTTGAAGAATCTGAAGGTTTAGCACCAATAGCTAGATTGATTTTAAAAGAAGGATTCAGAACTCCTGAATTTCAAGTTATATACAAAGATGTTTTAGTTATATCAAATAAAATAGCAAAAGGGGATCAAGTCCCAGGATCTGATCTCGATGAAACTATTGGAAAAGTTGAATCTCACTTGGAAAAAATTGACGAATATTACAGTGAAGAAGTTCAAGACATAATGAGAAACTACTTCATTCGTTTGAATCAAAGATTAAGAGAGTGGCATGTTAAAAACAAAACACCAAGAAATTTAGAAGAACTAGAAGGTACAGCTTAAACCCTCTGGGAAAAATCCCAACCACGAAACTTTAAAAAAAGAAACACCCTGCTATAATGACAGGGATTTTGTTGTGCAAAATCCCCCAATCGAGGCCTTGGCCGAGATTGTGCAAACCAACCAACAAACCAACCTTCATTCATGACAATCAAAACCTACATAAAAGACTTCCTAGAATATTGTGAAGTTACAAAAAACCAATCCGAAAAAACAATCGAGAACTACGAGCACTACCTCAGCCGATTCAAAGAATTCCTCACACTCAAAAAAGCTCCAGACCTCACCCCAAACAAAATCAATCTAAACCTAATAAAAGACTACCGACTCTTTCTCAAACGAAACAAAGCCCTATCTGTGAAAACCCAAAACTATCACATCATAGCCCTTCGAGCTTTCCTCAAGTACCTCACGAAAAACGACATCAAAACCCTAGCCCCAGAAAAAATTGAACTTTCAAAAACAGGAGATAGAACAGTCGAAGTCCTATCCCGCGAAGAACTCGATCGACTTTTCACATCAGCATCCGTAGAAAAAAACACTCTCCGAGGAGCACGTGACCTCGCGATCATCGAAACACTCTACTCAACAGGCCTCCGCGTATCCGAACTTGCAGCCCTCAACCGCAACCAAATAGACCTCAAACGCCGCGAGTTCTCAATAAGAGGAAAAGGAAGAAAAGCAAGAATAGTCTTTCTGTCAGAAGATGCCACAGAAACAATCAAAAACTATATCGACAAACGAACCGACAATTCAGACCCCCTTTTTATTTCAATTCCAAAAAAATCAGCAAAAACCCAGGCAGAAGAAATAGTAAACCCAAAAGCAAACAGACTTTCAACAGTATCAATCCAATCAATAGTTTCAAAATATGCCCGCAAAGCCGGAATCATCAAAAAAGTCACACCCCACACATTAAGACACAGCTTTGCAACTCAACTCCTGATCAATGGAGCAGACATCCGATCCGTCCAGGAACTTCTCGGACACGCATCCATCACAACAACCCAAATCTACACTCACGTAACAAACAAGGCCCTCCGCGAAATACACGAAAAATTTCACAAATAACAAACCGTTCTATATACTAAAACACCGATAACAAGCCCAAATGATCCTCTTCTCAAACATCACAAAAAAATACGGCAAAGTTGCAGTCCTTGAAGACGTGAATTTCATGATCAGACGAGGAGAATTTGTTTCGATAGTTGGAGCATCAGGAGCAGGAAAAACGACGCTGATCAACGCAATCATAGGAGCTGAGAAATTAACAAAAGGCTCTGTCTTGATGGACAATTTCAACGTCACACACGCAGACCCCGGAGAACTCCAGGAATACAGACGAAGAGTAGGAATGGTTTTTCAAGATTACAAACTCCTTCCCCAAAAAACAGTTTTCGAAAACGTAGCCTTCGCACTAGAAGTTTGTGGATACGAAACCAAAGATGTTAGAAAATACACAACAGAAGCCCTTAAAAGAACTGGCCTCGAAAATCACAGAAACCAATATCCTAGACAATTATCAGGTGGAGAAAAGCAACGTACAGCAATAGCCCGAGCTCTAGTTCACGCACCTACCTTGATAATCGCAGACGAACCAACCGGTAACCTTGACGAAGATAATTCAAAACAAGTAATAGATCTTCTAATAAAATTGAATGAAGAGGGAACAACTGTTATCCTCGCAACCCACGACAAAAAGATAGTGAACAGGATCGAGCAAAGAGTGATAGTCATTGAGAAAGGGAAAATAAAAAGTGACAAACAAAAATCAACTTACGAATAACCAAATACATTATGGCAACATACGCAGACTCAGGAGTAGATATTGAAAAAGGAGACGCAGCTTCAAAAGTAGCATACGATAATGCAAAAAAAACTTTCGCATCACGAAAAGGAATGATAGGTGAACCACTTCAAGATGATGGTGGATTCACAGGTGCTATGGATATGGGAGATTTCCTTTTGGTCCAAAACGATGATGGAGTCGGAACAAAAATAGAAGTAGCAGAACGAATCGGAAAATTCGACACAATGGGATATGACTTGGTCGCAATGGTTGCAGATGACGCAGCTTGTGTAGGAGCAGAATGTATATCACTCTCAAACACACTCGACACAAACAAAGTTAACGCTGACATAATCGGCCCTCTCACAGAAAGCTTAGCTCAAGCATGTATCGAAAATAAAATAGTAATCCCAGGAGGCGAAATAGCGGAATTAGGAGACGCAGTGAACGGGAACGTTTGGAACGCAACTGCCGTTGGAATTCTTCAAAAAGACAAACGAATAACAGGCGACAATTTAGCATCTGGAGATGTCCTAATCGGACTCCATTCAGCAGGTTTCCGCTCAAACGGATTCTCCCTCGTTCGCCACATATTAAAAACTTCATTTGGTGAAGAATGGCACAACGAGCCTTATGATGGAGAAGGTGCCACCACATGGGGAGAAGCAGTCCTCACACCATCAATCATTTATCACAACCTAATACTAGCCCTTCACGGCCGGTACAAAGAACCCAGCAAGGTCCAACTCAAAGGAGTAGTTCACGTAACAGGAGGAGGAATCCAAGGAAACCTCGACCGTATCCTCAAAAAAACAGACCTCAAAGCCGATCTCAACAACCTACCTGAACCTCACGAGCCAATGAAAAAACTCATGGAGCTTGGAAACGTGTCAGAAGATGAAGCATACAAAACATGGAACATGGGAGTTGGAATGATTTTGATAATAAGCCCAGACGAACAGGAAAAGACTCTGGAGATCTGTCAGAATGAAGGCTACGAAACTTCAGTTATTGGGACGATACAATAGAACGAAAAACTTTCAACAACATTTCCCACGATTTGAGAAAAAATTGAGGTTTATTTGAGGTTCTCACGCTAGACTTGTGATAGAATCCAAAGCCCAAAACAAAGATTTCCTATGGACCAATCAACTCGAAAATATTTAGACAAACAATTCTCCTATTTCGACAAACAATTTAAGAAAATCGATGCAAGATTCGAGCAAGTTGATCAACGATTTGACTCGATGAAAAAATACATAGACTACAGATTCGACGAACTTCCACATATATTCGCAACAAAAGAAGATTTAGAAGAACTATCATCAAAAGTTTACGAATATTTAGATGCATTCGCCGAAGGATTTGAAGAATCTAAACAAGATAGGGAAAAATACGCCCAAAGATTCTCAATAATGGACGACCAAGTTCACGACCATGAGGTTAGAATTAGAACTTTAGAAAGAAAAAAATAAAAAAAGCCTTGACGGTGAGTATTTACTCACCTACAATGGGCTCACAACTACCCCGGGGTATACCAAAAAATCATAACCTATGAAAAAAATGGCTAAAGAAAAGTCTCAAGATTCAGAAAAAAACAAAGCAATAGAATTAGCTCTCTCACAAATCGAAAAGAATTTTGGGAAAGGAGCAATTATGAAAATGGGAGAAGCCCAGCACACCAGTATAGAAACTATTTCTTCAGGATCTCTTTCATTAGATCTAGCTTTAGGAGGAGGGGTTCCTAGAGGAAGAATTGTCGAAATTTTCGGTCCTGAAAGTTCAGGAAAAACAACTTTAAGTTTACACATTGTAGCAGAAGCTCAAAAAGCAGGAGGAACATGTGCCTTTGTAGATGCGGAGCACGCTCTCGATCCAATTTACGCAAAGAAAATTGGAGTAGACGTGGACAACCTTCTTTTGTCTCAACCAGATAGTGGAGAGCAAGCTTTAGACATAGTGGAAACGTTAGTCAGAAGTAATTCAATGGATATTATTGTAGTAGATTCAGTCGCAGCATTGACTCCACGGGCTGAAATAGAAGGAGACATGGGAGATTCTCACATGGGACTTCAGGCACGATTGATGAGTCAGGCACTAAGAAAACTCACGTCTGTTGTAAGTAAATCACGGACAACAGTTATTTTCTTAAATCAGTTGAGGATGAAGATTGGAATAATGTTTGGAAATCCAGAAACTACAACAGGAGGGCAAGCATTGAAATTTTATTCATCGGTTCGAATGGATATAAGAAACATCGGGAAAATTGAAGGAAATAATCCTGATGAAAAAACCTTAATAGGAAATAGAGTTCGAGTAAAAGTCGTAAAAAATAAAATTGCTCCACCATTCAAAACATCAGAATTCGACATCATGTACAACAGGGGAATTTCTATCGAAGGAGAAATAATAGACCTTGCAACAAAATACAACATCACAAGAAAAGCAGGAGCTTTTTATTCATATGGAGAGACAAAACTTGGACAAGGTCGTGAAAAAGCTAAAGGATTCTTGAGGGACAACAAAAAGATGTTAAAAGAATTAGAAAAAGCAATAAAGAGCGAATATTCAAAAAGATTAGACCTAGACAACTCACAAGGAAAACAAGCCGTAAACGCAGAAACAGGAGAAATAACAGAGTAAATCTCAATAAAGAACTTCCTCATGCCCTACGAACAGCTTCTTAAAAAAGCTTTCTCATTAATATCCAAACGCAGATACACGGTATTAAAGTTAAAGGAGAAGCTGGTTTCGTATTACGACAAACAAATAGAAAAGAAAGAATTGCCACCAGTTACAAAAGAAGAAAAAGAAAAGCATATTAAACAAGTACTTACTCGCCTTAAAGAACTCAAATATCTCAACGACACACAATTTGCAAAAGACTTCATAGAAAGTCGAAACGAATTCAAACCAAAGGGACAATATATGCTCAAAAGAGAACTTAGAATAAAAGGGCTTCACCCAGATCTAGCTGAAAGAGTGGTGGAAGAAACAGACATCAACGAAGAGGAAAATGCGATAAAGGCTCTAAAAAAAAAGATGAGACAATTCGAAAAAGAGTCTCCACGTAAACAAAAAGAAAAAGCCATGAGGTTTCTAGCTTCTAGAGGATTTAACATTCAGGCTATTTACAAAGCATTAGCCTTCTGGTACAATAAATCCGAAAGTTAAGAATTACAAACAGAATCTATTTAAAGATTCTGTTTTTTTCTACCTAAAATTAAGAATTTAACCAAATAACTATGCAAGCTCAATTCATGGCCGCAATCAATCAGATTTGCGACGAAAAAAATATTCCAAAAGAAAGCGTTTTGGAAACTATAGAAGCAGCCTTAAAGACTGCATACAGAAAAGATTATGGTAATAAAGACCAAGAAGTCGAAGTGGAATTAGACAAAAAATCAGGTTTGGCAACTGTATACCAACTTTTAGAAGTTATGGAGGATGTTGAGGATGAAAATCTGGAAATCAGCTTGGAAGAAGCTAGAAAATACAACAAAAAAGCAGAAGTAGGTGACACTATCAGAATAGATGTAACTCCTGCAGAATACGGAAGAATAGCTGCCCAATCAGCAAAGCAAGTGATTATTCAGAGAATACAAGAAGCAGAAAGAGACATGATGTATGACATGTTCAAAGATAGAGAAAATGAAATGATAAACGCCGTAGTTCATAGAGTAGATGGAAAGGATGTATACGTGAATCTAGATAACAAGATCACAGCAGCACTTCCTCTCCAAGAGCAAATCCGAAATGAAAGATATTACTCAGGACAAAGAATAAAACTGTACCTAGACAAGGTTATAAAAACAACAAAAGGTCCACAGCTTCTCATCTCAAGAACAAACCCTGGCTTGGTAAGAAAACTGTTAGAACTTGAAATCCCAGAGGTGAAATCAGGAGTAGTAGAGGTGAAATCAATCGCTCGTGATCCAGGAGTAAGATGTAAAGTTGGAGTTATCTCAAGTGATGAAAAAATAGATCCAATAGGATCATGCGTGGGACAGAAAGGTGTCCGCGTACAGAACATAATGGATGAATTAAATGGTGAAAGATTAGATATCATCGAATGGTCTGAAGATACAGAAGACTACATAAAAGCAGCTTTAGCTCCAGCAAAAACAGCAAAAATCGTATTAGATGAAAAAACCAAGAATGCAAAAGTATACGTAGAAGGAGATCAACGACCACTAGCTATCGGGAAAAACGGTCAGAATGTAAGACTTGCATCAATCTTAACAGGTTGGGAGCTAGATATTCTGGATATTATTGATTTAGGTGAAAAGGTTAAACCAAAAGAAGAAAAAACAGACGAAGAAAAGCAAACAGAGACAATAGAACTTCTAAACCTACCTGAAGAAGTAGCAGTAAAACTTCAGGACGCAAATCTAACTTTAGTAGAACAGTTGAAAGGTCTATCAGAGAAAGATTTGACTCAAGTAGAAGGTATAGATGAAGACTCAGCAAAACAGATAGTAGGAGCGATGAAAGCCTTAAAATAAACAGGTTAAAACAAGACCACACACAAGAAATCCGTAAAGCCCCGGAGCATTCCTGCTCGGGGCTTTTTATGGTATAATAACAGGATTAATTTGAATATAAATGACGAAAAAATCAGACGCACAAAAAGCACAGGCAGACCCTAAAAAGGTAGCGCCTAAAAAAGACACAGAAGTTGTTCTTGATGGTATAAACAGGGAGTTCGAAGAAAAGGACACTCTGAAAAAAGCAAAAGAACAAAATCTTTCATATGTGAATATTGGGAAAACTCCAATAAACCCGGATTATTTGAAATTGATCCCGTATGAAACTGCAAAAGAAGCAAAGGTAATAACTTTCTATAAAATAGGAGACAAACTCCGAGTAGCAGTCGTGAATCCAGAGGATCCAAAAACAAAAAAAGTTTTAGAAGATTTAAGGAAGCAAGACTTTAAACTAAACATAAACTTAGCATCGAACAGCGGCGTATTGGAAGTCACAAAAAGATACGAAGATCTTCAAGTATATAGAGAAAAACAAATCGTTGAAGAAGTGAAGGAAGGATCTATCAAGACGTACGAAAAAGAAATAGCAGAATTAAAACAATTAGAACAAAAAGTAAAAGCAGTGACTGCAGAGGAAGCTATAAACCTAATCAATATAGGTGCGATGAAAACTGAGGCTTCCGATGTCCACTACGAGCCAACAGAAAACGAAGCAATAGTGAGATTCAGAATTGATGGAGTGCTTCACAATGTTTTCAACATAAAAAAGAAAATATATGACAACATTTTGAGTCAAATAAAATACCAAACAAAAATGAAGCTCAACATATCGGATATCCCACAGGATGGTCGGTATAATTTCAATTACAATGAAAGAAAAGTAGATGTTCGTGTCTCTGTAATCCCAACTGAAAAATCAGAATCAATAGTATGTCGTTTCTTGGATAGTGGGAAGGAGTTTACATCATTTGAAGATTTGGGATTCGAAGGAGACTATCTATCAAAAATAAAAGATCTAACAAAAATATCACACGGGATGATCTTAGTAACAGGACCGACAGGATCAGGTAAAACAACAACTCTATATTCACTACTTCAAGGATTCAACACTCCGGATAAAAAAATAATCACACTTGAAAATCCCATTGAATATCATATGGATGGAATTGTTCAAAGTCAGATAAATGAAAAAGATGATTACAATTTTGCGTCAGGATTAAGAGCAATTTTGCGTCAGGATCCAGACGTTGTGATGATAGGTGAGATAAGAGACAAAGAAACCGCAG
>CAZBZZ010000021.1:2943-12257 GCA_964496555.1 uncultured Candidatus Peribacteria bacterium | reverse complement strand
ATGAGAACATGTCTGTTGGGTATTTTTTAGTTTTTTTGGAATCCGCCTTATTATAATGAACAAAATAAAAAATCATAGTATATACAAATGCCAGAAAGGCTATGATTTGGGGTAATCTTATTATGTGAATCATTGTGACGTCATCTCCTCGGGTAAACTCTTGTAGGAAATGGAGGAATGAAAAAGCTGAAATTGCTAGGATTGCTGATTTTCCGCTTTTTTTGAAGAAGGGGTGATCTTTTGAAAATATTGATAAGGCTGCTATTACTGCTGTGTATAGCATTATGTATATTTGTGTTGGGTGAATAGGAACGGTGTATTTGATTGATGGGCTTTCGAAGTTCACTCCCCATGGAAGTCGGGTTTCGTTTCCGTACCATTTTCCGTCCATGAAAAGGCCAACAGAAGCTATGGCCAATCCCACAAAGAATGCTGGGACTAGTGAATCCATCCATTTCCAGAAGTCTTGATCGTTTTTCTTGCAAAGATAGTAGAGGACTGGAATACCAACAATGAGTGCTCCCCATAAAGATAATCCTTTATCCCAGATTTGAAGTATTTGGAAAAAAGTTCCGAAAGAATATTCGTAGAAGAACATTTTCCAATTAAATAAGATGGCGAAAATTCTTGCTCCAAGTAGTGATGTGAGGAGTAGAATGAGTGTGTTCTCGGTTAGGAATTGGAGTTTGAGTCCGTTTTTGAGCCCGAGTTTGATGAATGTGTAGGTTCCGACTATTAGTGCAACTGCTATGAAGAACCAGAGTGAATGTATCGTGAAGTATTTTGTTTGTAGTATTATTGGAAACATTTGATTTGGTTAAATGTGTTTTAGAAATTTACGATAGTAAAGATAATTAAAAACCCTGTTAATGGGAAGATGATGTAGCTTGATCCTTTGGTTTTGTCGAAGAAATTTGTTTTTAAAGTGAATGCAATGTGTGACAAAAATACAATTACTAATACGTATTTGAAAATTTCTGTGTTGTAGAAATTGAGACTTTTGGGCAGGCTTGCTGGTGATCCGAGTCCGAAATCTTTTGAAGTTACGTATAGTGAGATGAAATAATAGGTGAGATAAAAAGTGAGTAGCCAACCTGTAAATTCAGTGATTTCGCTGAGTATTTTTGAGGTGAATTCTTGTTTGATTTCTTTTATGGACTTTGCGTTTCTACTTTTTAGTCGATCTGCTTTTATTCGTTTTTTTGTGTCTTTGAGTTGTTGAATTGCTTTTTTTCTTGTGCGCCAAATTGTTTTGATTGCTTGTATGCTTTTTTCTTTGTATTCGTTAGTTGGTTCTTTGAAGTAAATTTTTATGTATTCAATTATCTGGGAATTGTAGGTTTTGATTTGTGCTTTTAATAATTTGATCTCTGCGGGAGTTTCAAATATTTTCCTGATTTTTAACAGGATGCGGTTTGTTGTTCTTATGTGCCATGGAACTCTAGTTGCTCTTGAAATGTTTTTTTGTTGCCAGTTTTGGATGTTTGTTACTATATCTTCTGAAATTGATTTTGATTTTCCTGTGTCGTGAAGTTTGGATAGAAGAGATCTTACCTGAAGTTTTAGTTTTGCGCGTTTTTCTAGGTATCCCTTTTGTTTCAGGTTTATTTCTTGTTTTTGGATGTGTGTGAGTAAGTCTTCTGCGGTTTGGATTATGTAGTCAAAGTTGGTTGAATGTTTGATTCTGAGGAGTTTGTCTATGCGTTTGTCGATTTCTTTTCTTTGAGCTGGGGTTATGTCTGTTTCGTATTCAATAAGGATTTCATTTACTTGTTTTAGGATTTGCTCAATTTTTGTTCTGGTGAGAATTTCTTTTTTTCTTTGGCTTTGTGAAACTTGGGCTTCTTTGACTTTTTTGCCTTCTTTCTCTGCGTTTAAGGTTTGTTGGAGTTGATATACGCCTTTGGATTTGGCTTCTCGTATATCTTCCTCTGAGGCGTTTTCTGACCAGATTGCTGTGACTGTTAGTTCATATTCCAAAGTAAGCCTTTTGAACGCTGAGAACTCATCGTCTGCAGATATAGTTCCTACTATGACTTGGCCTTGGGGGTTTATTGATTCGAAAATGAATTTATTGTGTTTTGTGCCTGGGGTGAGTTTTGTCTTTTTTCTTTCTGTTATTTCTATCTCGTCTGGACTTGTTTCTTTCAATTCTAATATAGAAAAGCCGAGACTGTTCAGCTCGGTGCGTGCTGTTTTTTCATCTGGAGCTTCTATTGAACCAACTAGCTTCCGATCTTCTTTGTTCGCAACTGTATATTTGAAAATTGGCATAGGGAAGGAGGGTGCGTTTTAAGCTAATGCTTTTTCTGACGCCAATTATACAATTTATTTGTTTTTGATGGAAGCTTCGATAAATCCTTGGAAGAGTGGGTGAGGTTTGTGAGGTCTAGATAAGAACTCCGGATGGAATTGGCAACCAATCATAAATGGGTGGTTCCCATTTTCAGCTATTTCGACTAGGTCTGATTTTGGATTGATTCCTGAGAATGTTAGTCCTTCTTTTTCTAGTGGTGCTTTGAAGTCATTGTTGAATTCGTATCTGTGTCTATGACGTTCTTGAATTAGATCTTTTTTGTATAGTTTTTGAGTGTGTGTGTTTCGTTTGAGTTTGCAATCGTATAGTCCGAGTCTGAGTGTGCCTCCTTTGTCTCTTTCTTCTGATTGACCTGGTAGGAAGTGGATTATGTATTTGTTTGGATTGATTTTGTGTTTTTCATCGAATTCTTCTGATGTTATTTCGTTGTCTTTCAGCATTGTGCGTGCGAATTCAATAGTCATTATTTGCATTCCAAGGCATAACCCGAGGTATGGCACTTTGCTTTCACGTGCGTATCTGGCTGCTGCAATTTTACCTTCAATTCCTCTAGATCCGAATCCGCCTGGGATTAATATCCCGTGTGCAGATTTTAGTTCAGCCCAAGTTTTATCATCATCTTTTTCGAGTTTTTCAGTGTCGATCCAGATTAGATCTAATTCTTTGTTTTGGTGATAGCAAGCGATTTTTAAAGATTCAATTACGCTGAGATATGCGTCGTCTAGTCCTGTATATTTTCCTGCAAGTGCTATTTTAAGCTTTGGTTTCTTTGCTTTGATTTTCTTGTTCAATGCTTCCCAGTCTTTGAGGTCTGGTTTGATTTTTCCTAGGTTTAATTTGTCTGCTACTAGTTGAGCGACATTGTGTTCTTGATATCCAAGTGGGACTTCGTAGATTGAGCTAACTGTTTCTGCTGGGATTACGTGTGATTCTGGGACATCACAAAAGAGAGCAATCTTTTGAAGATGCTCTTTCTTGATTGGATAATCTGCTCTTGGGAGGATAAAGTCTGGTAGGATTCCGACTGATCGGAGTTCTCTTACTGATGCTTGAGTTGGTTTTGTTTTCAATTCTTTTGATCCTGCTAGATATGGGAGGAGAGTGAGATGTATGTACAGGGTGTTTTCTTCTCCGAGATCATTTCTCAATTGGCGAATTGCTTCGAGGAAGGGGAGTCCTTCGATATCTCCGACTGTCCCTCCAATTTCGCACATCATGATGTCGCATCCTGATTCTTTGGCTGCTTTGGTTACCGTGTTTTTTATTGCGTTTGTTATGTGTGGAATAATTTGGATTGTTTTCCCGAGGAATTTCCCTTTACGTTCTTTTTCTAGGACTTCGCTGTATATTTTCCCTGTTGAAACTGAAGATAGTTTTGATAGGTGAGTGTCGATAAATCTTTCGTAGTGTCCAAGATCTAAATCTGTTTCACCACCATCATCGGTAACAAATACTTCACCATGCTGAAAAGGGCTCATTGTTCCGGGGTCGACATTTAGGTAGGGGTCAAGCTTTTGAGTGAAGACTTTAAATCCTGAGGCTTTCAGGAGAGCTCCGATCGAAGCTGAGGCTATTCCCTTACCAAGTGAACTACATACTCCTCCAGTAACAAAGATGTATTTACACACACTTTAAAATTAAAAAACTTAATTAGGATTCTAGTCGAA
The DNA here is from genome assembly GCA_964496555.1 of uncultured Candidatus Peribacteria bacterium. Taxonomy (GTDB): domain Bacteria; phylum Patescibacteriota; class Gracilibacteria; order UBA1369; family LOWO2-01-FULL-3; genus JABILX01. The sequence continues at coordinate 8,273 of CAZBZZ010000021.1, read as the reverse complement.
AGTTCGGTGGAATGCAAATGGGAAATTTTTGGGTTGGTCTAGTTTTCTTCACTTCCTTCTGGAGGATCCCAGGCGTCTAGGTCCAATATTTGATCTGAAGGGAGGCTGGTGTCGTGTGGTGGCTCGCTTGCTGCTTCCATTGCTGCTCGAGACATTCTGGTTTGATGTTCTAGTGGTCTTCCAAAATTTAGGTCGTCGGTTGGTGGAGTTAATTCTTCCCGAAAGAAAGGAAGTTCAAGGATTTCTCTGATTTGGCTTCTCATTCTTGATTCAAGAAGATCAACTTTTCCTAAGGGGGTTCCTATTAATTGATCTTGTGCGTTTAATAGGTAATCTATTAATTCTCTGTTTATTGGATTGCTTGCAATTTCTTTTATTGTTTCTGCTGTGTGATCGTCTAGGAGATTGTTTGCAAGTTTGTAGCTTAAAATTGTGACTATTTCTTCTTCTGATATTTCTAGGGAGCGTATTAGGTCCCATGTTAAAGAGATGTGACCGAGTAGTTGTGGAATTATTCCTTGGTTTGTGAAAAAATCTTGAAATTTTCTTGCGAAGAGTCTGTCTCTTGTTAGCATGTTGTATATTTCTTCTTTGTCTGTTTCTGTCAGAATGTTATTACTGGCTTCGTATTCCATTAGAGTTAATATTTCTTCTGGGGTTATTTGAATCCTTGCTAGTGTCATCTCTCTGTACGATTGGTATTTTGGAAAATTTGGTAACCCTACGATCATTCCGTTGAAATTGTGTAATTCTTTGAGTGGATGGACTGCATGGGGGGCTTGCTTTTCATCTAATGCTTTTTGTATTAATTTGATCCAAATTCTACGTCCGAATTCTCTTAGTTGTCTGTTTCGTTCTGATTCTTTTGCAAACATGACATGAGCTTGTCCTTCTGGAGTGTTTATTACATCTGGTCTTAGATAACGTGTTATGTGTGGTGTTTCTGGTTGATGAAAGCGTGTTATTTCTTCTGTAGATAAATCCATTACGAGCATATTCCCTTCTGGTAGTGGTGGTGCTTCTGGTTCATTGATTGGTCTATTACGAAATACCATTTCTGTCAGAAATTCAGGTAATGCTAAAAGGATTTGTTTTTGAATCTCAACTGGGACTGGATCTCCTGCTGTTTCTTGGACTTTTAGGTTTCCGGGAGTAAAAGTTCCATCTATAAATTTTATCGAGGATTCTTCTCCTAGAAAATGAGATCCTTGTTGAGAGGCATCTGGAAAATCATAATTCCTGTTTCCTGCTTCTATTCGTGCTGTCATTTTTTTAGATTAATCCTGCTTTTTTCTTTACGTCTTCAAGGGTTTTTCCAGCAAGTAGTTTTGCTTTCTTATTACCTTGAAGGAGGGTATTTTGCACGATTTTTGGCGTTTTGTCAAGAGTGAAGTAGGTTTTTCTGGCAGGTCCAAAGTGGTCTTCGATTTTGGCCAAAAGGAGTTTTTTTGCATCACCATAGCCGAATCCACCTTTCTTGTATTTCTTCGAGAGTTGGGTGGTTTCTTCAGGGGTAGCGATCAGGCTATATAGGGTGAAAACGAGGCATTTTTTTGGATCTTTTGGTTTTTCAAGAGGAGTTGAGTCTGTTTGGATACCCATTACTTGTTTTTTGAGGGTTTTATCGTCTGCGAAAATGTCTATTGTGTTTCCGTATGATTTACTCATTTTTCGACCGTCTGTTCCTGGGATTGTTGCAACTTCTTTTTCTATATGTGGTTCAGGAAGGGGGAAGGTTTCTCCATATGTTTGGTTGAATTTTGTTGCTATGTCGCGGGTCATTTCAATGTGTTGTTTTTGATCTTGGCCTACGGGTACGAGGTCTGGTTTGTATAGGAGGATGTCAGCTGCTTGGAGGACTGGGTAATTAAATAAGCCAACGGTTGCTTCTTTGGTTCCTTTTGCTTTTGCATCTTTCCATGCGTGAGCGCGTTCGAGTAATCCCATTGGGGTTAGCGAATCTAGAATCCAACAAAGTTCTGCGTGTTCAGGAAGTGCTGATTGTTGGAAGAAAACTGTTTTTTTTGTGTCGAGTCCGAGGGCTATGTATGCTTTTGTGAGATTTAGGATGTTTTCTTGCATTTCTTTTGGATCGCGAATAGTTGTGAGTGCGTGAAGGTCAGCTATGAAAAGATAAGTTTCATGTTTCTTCTGCATTTCAATATGATTGCGAATTGCTCCTAGGTAGTTGCCTAAGTGAATTTGGCCTGAAGGTTGTACACCGGAAAGAATACGTTTCATAGTTTTGCGTTAGTATTGCTTTGATTATATGCAAAACCGGGGGAAATGCAATTAGTTTGTAGAGATCGGATCTATGTCGATTTTTGCTTCTGCTAGGGCTTTTTGATCTATTAATTTGATAAGTTTTTCTGGTTGATTTCCTTTAATCAAGATTCGGTATCTGTATTTATTGTGGAGGCGTGGAATGAAGGCTGGGTAGCAGGTTATTTCTTGAATTTGATCGGCGAGGTCTGGATTTTTGTCGAGTGTTTTTTTGAGGGTTTGTTCAATTTGTTCAGCTTTGTTTTTTGCATCTGCGAATTTTGTTTGTTCGATTGCAATTTTTGCGAGTTGGGTGAATGGGGGATAGTTGAGTAGTTTTCTTTGTTGGCGTTCTATGTTGAAGAAAGATGTGTAGTCTTGGGTTTCGGTTGCTTGTAGAGCGAAGTGGTCTGGCGAATATGTCTGGATGATTACTTGTCCGAGTTCATCTTGGTTTTGGGCGCGTCCAGCGCGTCCTGCGACTTGTGTGAGGAGTTGGAAACTTCGTTCTGAGCTTCGGAAGTCTGGGATGTTTAGACCGATGTCAGCGAGGATTACGCCTACTAGTTTTACGTTTGGAATATGTAGTCCTTTTCCTATCATTTGAGTTCCTATTAGGATATCTGCTTCGTGTGCTTTGAATGAACTATAAATTTGTTCAAAGCTGTCTTTGCGTGACGTGGTATCCTTGTCTGCTCGCAGTATACGGGCATCCTTGAACAATTTTTTTGTTTCCTCTTCAATGCGTTCTGTTCCGACTCCAAGGAAGCGAATATTTGGGCCTGAGCAGTTTGGGCAATTGATTGGGATTTTTCCGATTTTTCCGCAATGATGGCAAATGGTTACGGGTTTGCCAAGTGTGCGCGCGTGGTATGTCATGGCGATGTCACAGTTGTTGCATTTGAGTTTGTCTCCGCAGTCGCGACAAACGATTGATGATGCTGATCCGCGGCGATTGAGGAACAAGATGACTTGTTTTTTTTCGTCGAGTGTTTGTTTGATTGCGTCGTGGAGTTTGTCTGAAAAAATTGATTTGTTACCTTTGCGGAATTCTACTCGCATGTCTGCGATGTGGATTTCTGGGAGGCGTGCATTTCCAATTCGTTGTTTGAGGTTGATGGTTGCGTCTGTGTATTTAAAAGTTGTTTCGATAGATGGTGTTGCGGAACCTAGTACGAGTTTGATTGGAGTTTTTGGTTGATGCTTTGTTGTGAGATCTTGGATTTTTTCTACGACTGTGTGAGTGAGGTATCGTGGTGATTGATCTTGTTTGTATGAGAATTCATGTTCCTCGTCCATTATTATGAGGCCTAAGTTTTTGAATGGGCTGAATGTTGATGAACGAGAGCCGATGACTAATGGTTTTTTGTTTGATTGGATGTCTTGCCATGTTTTGTATTTTTCTCCTTCGGCTAGTTTGCTGTGAATGACCGCTGCTTTTATTTGAAGTCTGGATTCGAAGTATTCGACTGTTTGTGGTGTTAGTGATATTTCTGGTACGAGGATTAGGACTTGTTCGTTGTTGTCGAGATGTTTTTTTGCGAGGTGGATATATATTTCGGTTTTTCCTGAGCCTGTTATCCCGTGTATAAGAAACTTGTTCTTCGAGGGGTCTTTTGCTTCTGTTTTTGTGCTATTTTTTTGTTCAGTTGATTCGGTGGTGTTTTCGATTGTGTCGAAAGCTTTTTGCTGAGAGGTTGTGAGTTTCTTTAGTGCAATCTTTTTTGGGATGATCTCTTTCTTTTCTCTTAGACGCATTGGTTTTGCTTTGAAAATTCTTGCCGGAATGAAGAGTTTGAGCACTTTAAAAAGCGGAGTGAAGTAGTGATCGCGGATGAATTTGGCAAGGTCTATTTGAAGGGGAGAGAGGATTGGATCTGGGTTGCAAAGTCCTTGAATTTCTTGAGTTCTGAAAGAGGGTTCTTTCTCATGAAGATTCCATACGAGGCCTGTTACAAGATTGTTACGAAGTGGGAGTACGACAAGATGGCCAGGTTTGATTTGCTTTGTGAGCTTGTCTGGGATTTTGTATGTCAGGGTTTCCTGGTCTCCAATTTTCTGTTGAAAAGCAATATCTGCGTACATTCAAGGGTCGTTAAAATTTGCCAAAGAAAAGCGTGGCTAATTCTAACATAGAAGTTATCCCTGAGTAACTTCTTTCATCGCTTTCTTCTTTTCCAACATATAATAAAGTGTTGGAATAACGACCAGTGTAAGTACTGTTGCTGCCATCAAACCGAAGATAAGTGAGTATCCGACTCCGCCCCATGATTGGTCGATCAAAGCGACTGGGAGGATTCCAAAGATGGTTGTGATAGTTGTGAGTAGAACGGGTTGGAATCTGTGATATGCAGCTTCAATAATAGAGTCTTCGAAGCTGAGTTCACCTAGTTTGCGGTTTCGATTGATTTGTGAAATTAATACGATTGCGTCATTTACTACTATTCCTACTAATGCTACTACTCCGATAAATGCTGAGAAACTCAATGCCATTCCTATCAACATTAATCCTGGAAATACTCCGATCAATGCCAAAGGCAATGTGAATAGGATGATGAAACATTGTTTGAATGAATTGAATTGTAAAACCAAAGTGAGCGCTATGAGCATCATTCCGACTATCATTGCCATGAATAATTCGTTGAATGATTGTTGGACTTGTTCGTAGTCACCTCCGTAGTTGACTGTGTATCCTTCTGGGACATCAAGTGTGTCGATTTTTTCTTGGATTTCTTGAGTTATTACAACTGCGTTGAAACCTGGTTTTACTTCACCGAGGACTTTTACCATTCTTTCTTGGTCTTCACGGATGATGCTAGAAAGACTTTCTCCTAAAGAGTATGTTCCTAGTTGTCCGAGGCTGACCATGTATCCTTTTGGAGAAGGAATTTGTATGTTTTGAAGGTCTGTTAGGTTTAGATTGTCGTTTTCGTATTTGATTAATATATCTACGTCTTTCTCGTCTATTGCGAGTGTACCGGCGTCTTCTCCTTGTATTTGTGCTCTTATTTACAAACAGCCCGGTGGGTTTGGTAGAGCGTGGAGGGGGTATTTTTTTTTTTGATAAA
>CAZBZZ010000021.1:0-2933 GCA_964496555.1 uncultured Candidatus Peribacteria bacterium | reverse complement strand
TCTCCTTGTATTGCTCCTCTAATTACCATAGCGACCTGTGCTTCTGATAGAGCGTGTAGGGCTAATTTATTTTTATCTAAATTGAAAACGAATTCGTTGAGACCTTTTTCTAGGCTGTTTCCTACTTCAGTTGTTCCTTCGATTTCTTTTATTAGATCTTCAATTTCGATTGCGATTGTTTTTAAAACTTCTATTTCATTTCCTGAAATTTTGACAGCGATTGCCGCATCGGATGGTGGACCGTCTTCTAATTCACGTATTGATATTTCTGGTTCTGGTATAAGGATGTTGAGTTCTTCTCGGATTGGTCCTGTTATATCGTAACTTGCGAAATCTCTCTCGTTTGCTGGAGTAAGGTTTACGGTTATGTTGGCGATATTGCTGCTCATGTTGACTGAGTTCATTTCGCCCATGTCTGTCAAAGCTTGTGTTTGTGCAGATCCGATGATTGATACGAAGTTTCGTATTTCAGGGATTTCACGTAGATAATCTTCGACTTTTTCTACGTATTTATCTGTTTCTTCTAATACGGTTCCTGGTTGAAGTTCGATGTCGATTATGAAGTAATCTGCATCGAATGCTGAGAACATTTCAACTTGTAATAGTCCTGTTATGGGGAGTGCCATGCTGGATAGGAATGCTATGAAACTTGCTATCATCAAAATTACTCTTTTTGCTCGTGAGTACATTAAATTTGTGAGATAGTTTTTTTGAATGTTTCTGATAAAATTTACTGCTGGAGTTATGATCCCGCCTTTTTTGCCGTTATGATTTTTTCTCAAAAATTTTGTTGCTATCGCTGGGATTAAAAATAGTGAGACAAATAAAGATGAGATTAAAGTTCCTGATATTGTGATTGGCATTGTTTTTAAATATTCTCCCATGATTCCGCTTACGAGAAGCATTGGGAAGAAGGCGAATACAGTTGTTGCTGTACCTGCAATCAATGGCCATTTAAAGGTTTCAACAGATTTCATGGCTGCGTCTTTTCGACTCAATCCTTCGTTTATTCCTTCGTGGATTCCTTCCATTACTACGATGGCTGTATCGACGAGTAGCCCCAGAGAAATTACCAATGAAAATAGGGTCAAACCGTTCAAGGTGTCGCCTCTAAAATAGAGAATAGAGAATGATATTAGGAATGTTAAAGGGATTGCTATTCCTGCAATGATCCCTTCACGGAGTCCGATTGCGAGAAATAGAATTCCGATGATGATAAAGATTGTGGTGATTCCATTTTGAGTTAGTGTTCCCAAATCTCTTTTTATGAATTGTGCGTTGTCGTTTGTTATTAGCACTTGGGTTCCTTCTGGGATTGTTCCGTTTGACTGAAGTTCTTCGAGTTTTGTGTCGAGAGCTTCTACTATTTGGATTGTGTTTCCACCTTTCTTTTTTGCAATTGTTAAAGAGATTGCGTTTTTTGGTTCGTCTCCTTGGTTTGATATTCGTGAAAGGGTTTTTTTGCTTGTTGTTCCGGTTTCGATTCTGGCTATATCTTTTAATTGTAGGTTTTGGCCGATGATTATTTCTCCGAGTTCTTGTGGGTCTGTGACTTCGTTTTCGAATCTAAGTGAGTATGTTGATTTGTCGATTGTGATTGCGCCTGCTGGAAGGTTTAAATTCCCGAATTTTATAGCGTTGCTGATGTCTGATATTGATAGGCCAGCGGTTTCTAGTTTTGCTTGATTTAGAATTATATGAATCTCTTTTTTGAGATCTCCTGAAATTGAAACTCTTGATATTCCATTAACTTGTTCGAGTTCTTTTTGGACTGTTTCTGCCGTTTGGCTTATGTCTATCAGAGATGTGTCTGATACGAGTGAATATGTAATAACTGAGATTTCGCTCAGGTCGAATTTTATGATTTGTGGATCTGTTGCGTCGCTTGGTAGATCGGGTTTTGCTCGGTCTACGGCTTCTTTTACTTTGTCGATTGATTCGTCTACATCTTGATCAACTGCAAATTCTACAAAAATTGTTGAGACAGAAAAGCTTGAGGTTGATTGCAGGACTGAGATTCCTGAAATTGGCGCTATTTCGTCTTCTAAAGGTTTTGTGAGTAAATCTTCTGTATCTGATGGAGTTGCTCCTGGAAGAACCGATGAAACAACAACCATTGGGAATTCTACTTCCGGAAATGATTCTTTGGGTATAGCGTTAGCCGAGAATAATCCAGTGATGATTATTCCTATTAAGAATACCCATGCTATGCTTCTTCTTCTTATAAAGAAATTCCAAGCGCTATTCATGATTTTGGTGATTTAGCTGATCTTTTTACTTTGTAATTTACTGCTTCTCCTTCTCTTAAGAATACTGTTGAGAGAGCTACTTTTTCTCCGAAATTAAGTCCTTCTAGGATCTCTACATAGTTGCCTAGAACTTGTCCGATTTTGACTTCTTTTCGTGTGATTGTTTTGTTTGTTGCAACTGTGTTGATGAAGTAATGTCCATCTTCTATTACTAAGCTATTTAGTGGTATTAAAGTTGCTATGGCTCCTGTGTTTGGAGTGAATGTTATTTCGATGATTTCTCCTGAGAACAGGTTCTTTTTGTCGCTTAGATTGATTTCAACTTCTGCCTTTCCGTTGAGTCCAAGTGTTGGGCTGACGTAGCTGATGGTTCCTGTTGTTGAAGTAGTTGTTGAGCTAATTGCTACTAGATCGTTTGCTTTTATGAGCTTTGTTTCTTCTGGTGAAAGATATGTTTTTACTTTCAATTCTTCGATGTTTTCTACTGTTAGGAGGATCTGTCCTGGGCTTGTGAAGTTTCCTTCTTCAGCTTGGATGTTTGTTACAGTTCCTTTGATTGGGGCTTTGATGTTTCGTGCTTCTGCTTGAAGCTTTGCTAAATCAGCTCCTGTTTCGGCCTGTAGGATGGTTGAGTCGAGTTGAATGAACTGGAGTGAATATTGTGCTTGAATACTTTCTACAGCC
>CAZBZZ010000020.1:0-12699 GCA_964496555.1 uncultured Candidatus Peribacteria bacterium | reverse complement strand
GGGGAGCTCTTCATCCCACGAGCTTACGCTCGGGGAGTTTCGACGGTCTTAAAGATTTCCAAAAACTCTACTGGGCCACTCCCCAAGTCCAAAACTGGACCAGACAAAGTGAAAACTGCGACTACGGAGACATTATCGTTGTATCAAAAGATAGTTTCCTCTGCTTCAACAGCTCAAACCTGGAAAACTGCTATTATTGCTATTCTTCCAGGAAAAGTGAAGACTCTGGCGACTCCCTATTTATAGAGAATTGTAATCTCTGCTACGAGTGCAAATCACTCGACAGTTGCTTCGGATGCGTAGGTACATATCACAAAAAATACCAAATTTTTAACAAACAATACAAACGCGAAGAATATCTAAAACGCCTTGAAGAAATTCGCAAATGGCCACACACCAAAATTGCAAAAGAAGTCGAAAAACTCCGTCTCAAATGGCCCCACGTCTACATGCACCAAGTCCACACAACTAATTGCCAAGGAGATTACGTAAATCACAGCAAAAACTGCTATTGGACCTTCGATTCCTTCGAATGCGAAGATTGCCTCTATATAACAGAGGCATGCCTGGAAAGAGGATGCAAAGACTCCGTCGACTGCGGCCCAATAGTAAACACACTCGAACAATGTTACGACTGCGCATTCTGCGGATACCTACACGAATGCAGCCACATCTACTGGGCAGACTGGTGTTCAGACTGCCATTGGAGCACAAACATCTGGGACTGCAACCACTGCTTCGGCTGCGACTACCTAAAAAACAAGGAATACCACATCCTAAACAAACCCTACCCCAAAGACGAATATCTTCGCCGCACCGCAGATCACAAAAAAGAACTCGAAGAAGCCGGCATAAAAGACTTCTATGGGTTAATACATTATCCAGAAACCTCGCCCTAAGCAGTACTCGATTTTCCAATATACTGATCCATCTTCAAGATCGCCAAAATATTATTGAAAACCAAGGTAATATTTAAAGGTATCTGAACATCTCTCTGCCTCAAAAGAATAAACACATTCTTAATCATTTCCTCCATATTTTCGCTCAAAAGAGGTTCAATATCATCCAAAAGCTGTTGCCCAACTTCTTCACCAACCCCCTTATTGTCCTCGAGCCCCAGCAATCCAGCCACAAAAGTCCTCATTCTATCCTCATTGCTCTCCTGCAAACCACTGGAAATCAACAATCCCTGCTCTTCCTCACTCAACTTCAACAACAAAGTCCGATCCAACCAATATAAATGTCCATCCTCAGTAACTTTAAAGTTATCAGGATGTATATTTGAATGAACAACTCCCTCCATAATCTGCTCCAAAAATCTCAAACGAATAAAATCCGTAACCTCCCCCACTTCCCCCTCAGAAGCTACTTTCATTCTTTGCAACGTCTTCCCATCAACAAACTGTTCGATCACAAACTTAGAATTAGATAAGTAAACATCCGGAACTTTCGACTCAAACCTTCCACTAGCACTCGTCTGCCCCACATTTGCAGCTCTGAAATCTTCATCCAAAGCAGCAGACGCAGGCAAATCAACATCTGCCATAATCCACGCTCTGATGTCCTCCAAAATATAAAGAAGCGGCCTATATTTATCCCCTTCCTCCTCAACCAACCTCTCAAAAGTTTTCTTCAACGTTCTGTAAATAATATCCGTCTTCGCAGTAACATTAGGATTGATCACCTTCACAACTCCCTCCATTTGTTCAGACCGGAATGGATAAACCGTCATCATAGCTCCACCTCCAAGCCTGCTTCCCATCCTCAAATCACCAAGCTGTCCCTCAGGAACATTATCTTGCACCGTAGTAAAAGCAGTAATCTTATGTTGACCTTTTACATCCCCAAACACCCCTTCAAAAGATCTTTTATATTTCTCCGGAACATCCATATACATTCCCATCAACTGCAAGAATCTAGTCCCGATACTAGACATCGCCCCAGCCAACTCCATGATAAATTCAACAACGTCTTTCTTCATCACCTTCGGACGATCCTCCCAATCTCCAATCAAAGCATCAGCCGCATCCAACTCAGATTGATCCCTTCTATTTTCTTCAGTCCCATAAACAAAATCCTCTAGAGTCCTCTGCGTCCTTTTACGATCATAATTCATATCATGAAAAACATTCTCTTCTACTCCTGAATACAAAGAAGTCTCATCCCAACTGCCAGTTCCCCCAGCCTGAAATACTCTCGTCGATAGCAACTCAGACATAACAAAATAAATATCCTCCGGATCAGATTCCTGTATAGCAATAGCTAAAATCTTTTTCATCTCCTCCAAAAGAGTCCGATCTGAATCATCACCCTCCCGAAGATATTTTTCAAACAAGAAATCAACCAATTTCATGACCTTATCCCCATCAAATAAAATACCATCCTTGCCAGTCAGCAAATAATGCACAAGTGCCCTCCTATGAAAATCATTCATCAAATACATAGAATCAAGAACCCTAGCCGGACTTAAATCAAGCCCCCATCTAGCCTGTCTATTAACCCACTCATCAATACTATCCTTACTCCCCAGAGCAACACGAAACCCCTCAGAAGACCCGTAACAAGCCTTCAAAATAATATCCCTCAACTCAACATCAGAATCTGGATCCAAAATAGCCATCATAAACTCCATCTTATCAACTTTCCCATGCAACTGTCTCGCAAGCCATTCTCCAGCAACAAATTTCCCAATTCTTTCATCATCCCTAAGACGATCCGCCAAATAGTCCTTACATTTGACTATATCAGGAGCACTTTCAGCCATATCCTCAGAAATTTTCTCCATGACATCAACAGGGATAACCACCCACTTTGGAACCACATCCAAAAGATCACCAACACTACGACCTTCACTCTCCCAAATATCCAAAATTCTCCCCCAAGCCTTAATCTCAATCCTTTCTTTCTTGACAGGATCTCTACTCAAATTAGAAATCCTCAAAATCATAAAGTTTTCATCAATACCTGATTGATCCCATTCCTTAGCCTTAATAAGCTTATAAAACAAATCCCCTTCTCCATAACCAGCCAAATCCAAATTGGATGGACGAAGAACATTGTTCTCAACACAAACCTCAAGAACGAATTCGAAATGCCCCTCCTCAACCTGAACTTTATCCCTATTTACATTAGCAACAAGAATATTCCTATACCTACTGCAAAACCTCTGATACTTAGCGTCCCAAAAATGTTCATGCAAACTCTTATAATCCTCCATCGATATTTTCCTATCCCCTACAGTAATTATAAAACGTTCAAGAAGAGCATCCATATCTTTATCATCAAGATCACCACTTTGCTGAACCTCTTCCAACACATTTATAGAAAAACTCGTACTTCTGCTCCTAAAAAACCTTGCATAATCACTGAACCAAACCTCAGTTACACCCGACGTTGCAAATTTAGGATCTCTATCAAACAAACCATGACACATCTTCGAGATCCTCTGAAAATAACCACTGACTTCCGATCCCTCAATCCCCTGGTAATTAACAACTCTGGTAGATGAATTTATTAACTTATTCAACATCAACATAAACATCTTTTTTTCGAATTCAGGGATATCAGATCTCGTCATCTCCTGCAACAAAACATCCAATTTCACTACCTCAATCGACTCAAACCCCTCATTAAAAACACTACTAAACAACCCATGCATTTTTTTAAGATATCCATTCCCTTCATCACTCAATTTCACATCATTGTCGCGAAAATGCCTTCTAATAGCTCCAAACATAAACGTAATGGCCGCCTGAACCTCCCACAATCTTTCCGACTTCGAAACAAAACCAAAATCCCAATCATCTACAAGATTATTCATCACCTGACTAGTATCATATTTATCAAGACCCAATTCCAAGTCTGCCATCATAGTGTATTCTTTATCCGTATGCCCAAACCAAGACTCTCCTCTCCCATCAACCAAATCAGCACCAGACTCACCCTCCTCAACATCCAAATACGAAGCATCCTCTATACTACCATCTTCACTGTACCCCTGAATCATCACAAGCAATAAATTCTTCACAAACTTTTTATCACTCTCATCATTAGAACATTCATCAGCTATTCTATCTACAGCTCCTGCCTTTTGAGTTAGCTGCTTGATTGCCGACTCGCTCAACCTCGAACGAAAATTCAAAGCCCATTTGTCCAAATCAGCCCTCCCCTTCAACGTCAATAATCTATCTGTAAAATCACTATCTCCCAGCCTAGAATAGAAAGACTGATTAAACTTACCATCTCCCTCAGCAGACCATTTCCAGACAGCATCTATTAGTATCTTTTTTCCAAGATCCAAAAACAAATCAACAACTTCATTTGAAAACCCAAAATCAACCTCCATTTTCTCATAAATCAACTCCTCCATCCTAGACAACAAAGGCCTTGAAATTTCAACATACCTCTTGTACTGGTCTTTCATCACAAATTTCTTTTTTCGACGATTCCTAAGCTTAGCCTGCCTCTCATTAACCTCCCGCTTCAAATCAAAATAATTAACCACCAACTCCCTCAAAGTCAGAGACTCAATAGTCTCAGCCCTTAGAACAGCCCTCTCCTCCATCCCAGGTATCTCCCTCTGAACAATCGGGAATCCCCTCATCTCAGTAAGATGCTCAGCCTGTTTAACCTCATCTGAAAGTGGAGTTTGCTGTTCAGGCTTGTAATGAGCAAAATCAGCAAAATTAAGAGAACTCTTCAACAAAAGAAGTCGATCTTTCAAAGACCCATGAGCAGTATCATAAGCATCACCAATGTCACTTTCACCCAACCTACTCAAAAAACTAAAAGCCCCATCAATATTAACACCTTTCTTATCCAACGCCCTCAACGCTCTCATATCTGCATCTACAAGTTCCTTCCTTCTCCCCATCCCCAAAGAAGAGATAAAAGTCCTACTCTTGCCATCAGGGACTTCGTCAAAATGCCCACTTTCAATATGTTTTATTTCATGCATCAAAAGAAACAAAAGCTCCTCCTCCGTCTGACAAAAATCAATAGCCCCTTTAGTCAAATAAACCGTCCTATTTGCCGCCGCAACAGCCTGAATTCCCATATCCCCCTCAAAAATCCCAAATTCAATACTGTCATCATCACAGAGCCTATCAAAAAACCCTCTGCAACGTTCAACTAATGGATGATCATCAGGAAGCACGCCGTATTGAGACACAAACAAATCCATAAGCACCTCGGTATCTCGACTATCAATTGTCGAACTATCCTCAACATCACCAGCAACACCTTCCAAAACACCATCAACAACAGCTGACTCCTCAGCTGGAGACTCATCTTGCTCCGTCAAAGACTCATCTTGCTCCTGAGTTGTCAAAACAACCAAATCTTCAGGTTCATTTTTATCATTCTGATCACCAGTATTTGCCGATTTACCTTCATCTGTCATAATAATATTATACCCCAAAACAGCCCCTTGGTCAACCTGCCCAAACCTGTTAGAGACCGTTGAAAGTAGCCTACCTATAGATCAAATGCTATAATTCCCCACTGATGAACTCTACAAACTGCAAAACCTGCTCGACACCTTTCGAGATCGTCCCCGAGGATGAGCGCTTTTACAAACTCTTCAACGTACCAGCACCAACTCGATGCCCCCAATGCCGCATGATCCGCCGCCTCCTCGAACGCAACACCCGAACCCTATACACTCGTAAATGCGATGCAACAGGAGAAGAAATCATTTCTCAATACCACAAAGACCACCCATTCCCCGTCTACTTCTACGAATATTGGTGGAGTGACAAATGGGACGCAAAAGAATACGCACAGAAACTCGACCTCAACAAACCATTCTTCCCACAATTCAACGAACTCCGAAAACGCACACCCCACATGTCAGCCCACGTCATCGGCACTTCACTCATAAACAGCAAATACACAAACTGCACAGGATACCTCAAAAACTGCTACCTAATCTTCGAAGCCGACTACGACGAAAACTGTTATTACTCAAATCGGATCTATCACTGCCTAACCTGCACAGATTGCCTAAACATCGTAAAGTGCGAAGTATGCTATGAATGCATCGACTGCAACGGCTGCTACAACCTCCGCTACTCAAACGATTGCGAAAACTGCATCGACAGCTACTTCCTCAGCAACTGCAAATCATGCAAAGACTGCATAGGTTGCATCAACCTCCGCCACGCTCGCTATAAAATCTTTAATGAACAATACTCAAAAGAAGACTACAAATCCGCCCTCAAAAAATATGACCTAGAAACACTCAAAGGCCGAGCCACTCTCGAGAAAGAAGCCACTGAATTCTTCGCAAAACACCCACACAGAAACCTCCACGAAGAACACAACGAAAACTCACTAGGAGATTATTTATACAACTCAAAAGACGCCTACCACTGTTTCGACTGCAGAGACTTAGAAGACTGCCGCTATTGCTCACGCGTCTCAATGGGCGTCAAAAATTCAATGGACTACACCGCCTGGGGCGACAAATGTGAAATGATGTTCGAATGTGCCGCCTGCGGCGACTCCAGCTACAACTTAAAGTACTGTTCAACCTGCACAAGCAGCAATTCAGACCTCGAATATTGCCTCCAATGCACAGGATGCCACAACTGCTTCGGCTGCGTGGGCCTCCACCACGAAGAATACTGCATCCTCAACACAAAATTCAGCAAAAAAGAATACGAAGAAACCGTAACCCGCCTCAAAGAACACATGAAAGAAACCGGAGAATACGGCGAATTCTTCCCAATCGAAATCGCCGCTTTTGGATACAACGAATCTCTCGCTCAAGAACTTTTCCCTTTAACAAAAGAAGAAGCCCTAAAACGCGGTTACCTCTGGACCGAGCAAGAAAAATCTGGCAAACCACAAACCTATAAAACACCCGAACGAATCTCAGAAACTACAGAGTCAATCTTAGAAGAAACCCTCGCCTGCACCTCTTGCAGCCAAAACTTCCGCATAACAAAACCCGAACTCAAATTCTACAAACAACAAAACCTCCCAATCCCAAAAAAATGCTTCAATTGCCGACACACAGAACGCGCAAACAAAAGAAATCCAAAATCATTCTGGGACCGCAATTGCGACAAATGTGGGAAAGAAACAAAGACAAGTTATCCACCAAAGACAACACATCCTATTTACTGCTATAATTGCTACAAAAAAGAAGTTAACTAATTACCTATGCCAACCATAAAACAACTCCACCAAGAAATAAACGACCTCAAAGAACGCAACCGCCGAGCAGAAGCAGGGAAAGCCTGGGAAACCAGCTGGACCCGCCGCATAATAATTCTATTACTCACATACATAGTAATTTTAGTTTTCTTTTTAATGACAAACCTTCCTGACCCATTCTTGAATTCATTAGTCCCAACAGCAGCATTCATCCTCTCAACCAGCTCACTCCCCTTATTCAAGAGAATTTGGCTAAAATTCAGAAAATAATATGACATTCCTCGAACAATTCGAACAACTCAAACTCAAAACTCCACGCATCGGACTCCAATGCGTTAACAATACAAACAGTCCCTTTTGCCAGTACACAGAACGCAGCAAAAACTGCTATATGACCTTTGCAAGCTACGAATCAGAAGACTGCATGTACAACCACCGCGTCTTCTATTGTACAGACTGTAATGACTGCACCCTCTGTCAAAAATGCACACTTTGCTACGAATCATTAGACTGCCTCAACTGCTACAACTGCGACTATTGTGACCACTGTGAAAACTGTAATGACACAGATTATTCTTATTATTGCCTAGGTTGCAAACACTGCTTCGGATGCGTCGGCCTACACCAAGCCCAATATCACATCTTCAACAAAAAATACGAACCTGAAGAATACGAACAAAAAGTAGCCGAATTCAAAAAACACCCACCAGAAAAAATCCAAGCCCATATAGAGCCAGTCCTCACAAAAATTCCACGCAACCACATGTACAGCAAAAAAACTGAAAACAGCTACGGCGAAGACCTCCACACTTCTAGAGACAGCTACTGGGCCTTTGACTCAAAAGGACTTCACGATTGCACATACGTCTACCACTGTGACGATTCAAAAGACCTACGTGACTGCAGCCACCTCGGATGGTCTGAAGTTGGATATGAAGTTATGAACGGAGGAAACCTAAACAGCTGTATGTTCTGTCTCGGCTGCTGGCATTCAAACAATCTCTCGTACTGTGACACAGTACACAACAGCAAAGACTGCTTCGGCTGCGTTGCTCTCAACCATGGTCGATTCCAAATCTTGAACGAACAATACACCGAAGAGGAATATCATAAAAAAGTCGCAGAAATTATAGAGCAAATGAAAAAAGATGGGGAATGGGGAAAATGGTACGAATCCCCCTATGAAGAAGTGATCACTTATGGGTTGTAAAAAATCAACCTTCCACATTCACAACTTCTTCATATACTTTTGACCTATGCTTAATGGCCAAAATTCTCACAATCTTACCTACAATCTTAAAAACCACACGAAAATCCCCCACCCTCAAACTTCTGTAACCTTTAAGAGACCTCCTGAGAGGCTTCCCAAACGTCTCCGGCGCTGACACAAGCTTGCTTTCAATACTTTTCCTCACTCGATCCTTTTCCCTTTTCCCAAGACAAGGAATATCTTCTCTCACAACAAGCTCATGGTATTCAATCTCATATATCATGACCAAGCTTTATCGTGAGAAATATATTTAGCCTTTTTAGTATCACGCTCTTCGGCAACCATATTCAGCATATCTGCCTCATCTATCTCTATAGCAATCTTAACAAGCTCACTTGCCTTAGTAGCGACAGGGACATTATCCCTATCTGCAAGCAACTCCAAAGCTTTCTCAATTTCCTCAGAAAGTGTAATATTGACACGCTTTTTAGTAGTAGGCATAAGAAAAATTTAAATTTTATATTTTTCAGACCAACCAAAGTGTAACACAAGTGTAACACCTATGTCAATCACCAAAAACTGCAAATTCTGCCCAAAAACCTTCCAAATCGCCCCCGAGGACGAGAAATTTTACAAACGCATCGATGTCCCACACCCCACCCGCTGCCCAGACTGCAGACTCCAACGAAGACTCGCCTGGCGCAACGAACGAACCCTGTACAATCACACCTGCCAGTCCTGCAAAAAACCAGTAATATCACTTTTCCCTGAAGAAACACCCTTAACCATTTATTGCAAAGAATGCTGGTGGACATTCAATTGGGATCCACATGAATACGCACAAGAAATCGACTTCAATCGACCATTCTTCGAACAATGGCACGAACTCTTCCTAAAAGTTCCAATGCTTAACCTCAACAACGGCCGCAACCTGGTAAACAGCGACTACGTAAACTACGTCACCGACGCAAAAAACTGCTATCTAGTCTTCGCATCCAATTTCCTCGAAGACTGCATGCATAGTGACTACATTTGGGAATCAAAAGACACCGTCGACTGCAGCAACTCAACCAAGCTCGAACTCTGCTACGAATGCACCGACTGTGATCGCTGCTACAATTGCAATTACATAACCAACTCTCAAAGCTGCTCAGATTGCTATATAGGATACGACCTCAAAAACTGCGACAACTGTTTCGCTTGTGTCCAACTCCGAACAAAAAAATACTATTTCCTTAACAAACGACTCGATAAAGATGAATACGAAAAACGCGTTGAAGAAACCTTAAAAGACCCATCCAAACTAGCCCAAGTTCAAAAAGAATTTGAAGCCTTAACATACAAGTACCCACGCGAACATTCTCTCCAAATCCGCTGCGAAAACTCAACTGGCAACGCAATCAAAAACTGCAAAAACTGCAACTCCTGCTTCGAAGGATATGGAGGAGAAGACCTAAAGTGGGTCGACAACTTCCCCGGGGACACAAAAGATGCATACGACATCTCCGGATGCGCCCAACTCCAACTCTGCATAGACTCAGCTTGCATCGGCCTCCCCGCATACAACATGCGCTTCTGCAACATGATCGTAAACGGTGGCCGCGACATGACATACTGCTCCTTTATAGACGGTGGCCGCGAACAATTCGGCTGCGTCGGCACAAAAAAAGCAAAACACTGCATCCTGAACAAACAATACACCAAAGAAGAATACGAAAAACTCGTTCCTAAACTCATCGCGCACATGACAGAAACCGGAGAATGGGGCGAATTCTTCCCGGCAGAACTTTCACCTTTTAAATATGAGGAGACCACCGCTAATTTATATTTCCCAAAATGACACAAAAAAACTGCAAAGCTTGCTCCCAACCCTTCCAAATCGCCCCCGAGGACGAAAAATTCTACAAACGCATAGACGTCCCCCACCCCACCCACTGCTTCCAATGCCGCCACCAACGCCAACTCGCCATCCGCAACGAACGATCCCTATACAAACGCACCTGCGACCTCTGTCACAAAGACATGATAGCCGTTTTTCCCAAAGAAACCGAGTACACCATACATTGCAATGAGTGCTGGTTCGGAGATAAATGGGATCCATTCGACTATGGCCAAGAACCTGATTTCACCAGGCCATTCTTCGAACAATTCGCAGAAATCCTGCGCAAAATCCCCCACTTCGCCCTCTTCCAAGACGGCAAATCAGAAAATTGCGAATACACAAACTTTGGCCTCTCCAACAAGAACTGCTACATGGCAATCGGCGCCTGGGCCGAAGATTGCATGTACGGAAGCGCCTTCATCAAATGTAAAGACTGCATGGATTGCATGGTCCAAGAATGCGAACTTTGCTACGAATGCTTCAACTGCCTCAATTGCTACAACCTCGACTTCGGCAAAGACTGCCAAAACTGCACGGACAGTCAATTCCTCGAAGACTGTGTCAGCTGCAAGAACTGCTTCTGCTGCGCAGGACTCAGCCACAAAGAATACATGTTCGAAAACAAGCAACTAACAAAAGAAGAATACAAAAACCGCATCGCAGACCTACACCTCACCCCAAAACTCACAGAAGAATACCTCAAGAAACTAGATGACCTCGCCTGCTCGACCCCAAAACTCTTCGAACACGGCACAGGAAACGAAAACTGCACTGGGGACTACAACAAACACTGCAAAAACTGCCCAACTTGCTTCGATTGCATCCAACTCGAAGACAGCAAATACTGCGTATACTGCGGAGTCCAAAGTCACAATCTCTACGATTGTAGCACCACCGGCGTAGCTACCGAACTTTGCTACGAATGCAATGGCTTAAGCCAAGTCCAAAACTCAAAAGCACTCTTTTATGGCCGTTCACTCTCTGATTGCGAATACTGCCAATTCTGTTTCAGCTCCCAAGACCTTTTCGGCTGCATTGGCCTCAGCCACAAACGCTATTGCATCCTAAACAAACAACACAAACCTGCAGAACACAAAACCCTCCGCGCAAAACTAATCAAGCACATGCGCGAAACAAAAGAATACGGCGAATTTTTCCCAATGGAAATTTCCCGCCACAAATATGAGGAGACTGTAGCTAATGATTATTATCCAAGACAGATTTAGCTCGCAATATTAGTATGCCAATCTCCCATCGAGTTATCCCCAGGTTCTACTTCCACTGGCTTCCTCCAATGCCCACTCTTAATAGCTTTTGAGTGATCGTAATCCTCAACTGGTTTATCCTCCAATCCCTGAACCAAATCCATCATCCCTTCCTCTATCAGACATTTCACAATCGCCTCAGCTACATTGTTTGAGATCTGTTGTGTAGGCTTTGCAAGCTCTCGACCTCCCTTTCTCGCAGATTCAAGTGTAACACTTAACTCTCCAAATTCAGGGACCTTTGCAATATTCATAAAAACTCGCCCTCCAGGAACAAGTTGAGCAACCTCAGCCCGAACCCATTCACAATACTTCTCTATTGTCTTCTCTTCAGCAGCCTCAACAACCTCCTCCTTCCGCCAATCCACAAATTCACCCGCATCTCCATGCCAATCCAATCTAAAAGGCAAAGTCCGTGGAGTAAAATGAACAGCAATCTCCTCTCCCTCCGGCAAAGCAATATCATGACAACTAGCTACATCTTCAATTAAAAATTGATCAGCATTCAACTTACGAGCAGCATCAGTAAACTCTTTTATTTTCTCAATAGACATAGTCTGAAACTGAGCAGCCAAAAGCATCTGAGGACATCTAATGCGAAGTCTTCCCAAATCAAGTCCCCTTGCCTCCAAAATATCAATAATTTCAGGCAAGTTTCTAGTCACAAAACGATCCACAACAATAACCCCTTCCTCTGGAATATCGACTCCTTCTCCAAAACAAGCCTCCACGTCACTACTAGCACTTTCACTCGCACCATACCCTCTAAATTCAGTAAAAACTCTATGCACATTAAAAATCAATTCAGCCTCTTTCAAATATCCAGCCTCTATCATAGCCTGTAATAATTTTTGAGCTCCACGAAGCCCCCCTTGATGCCGAGGATCCTTTCTATCAACAGTTTTATCAGTATCCCCAGGATCCACCTCTTCAAGATAAGAGGCAATTTTACCGCGAATATCATCATTAACCTGCAAATTTTCCAAAGACTCACGAATAGAACCAACAGAATCCCAATAAGGACTTGTCTGCATAATTGTTTTATAACCTGTTTCCATAATATTTTTAGTTAAATTATCAGGCAAGAATTATACAGATAAACCCAGGAAAGTCAACCCTCTGGATTTTCAAACAAAAGTAAATAAGATATACTCTACCCATATGCGCTTCGACATACTCAC
>CAZBZZ010000019.1:0-12794 GCA_964496555.1 uncultured Candidatus Peribacteria bacterium | reverse complement strand
AGATTTTTGCTTCTTAACCAATAAGTTCATGTACTTTCCAGTCCATCCATTTCGACATTTTAGACCCACCGTGTTTAGAGATTACTCCGTGGTAGCTTGGGGTATTTCTAAGATTAAGCCTGTTGTCAATTCTCACCTTATTCCTTTTGGAAAGCCTTCTACCCGAAGACCACAGTTCCGTACCGAGAAACTTAAGTCCATGTTTCGCTTTGAAGATCAGATCGTTCTTGGGATGGAGTGGCAGTTTCAACTCATTTGATAGGAGACCAATCGTTTTAGCCCGCATATTTTCTAATTCTTCCTTATCCATTTCAAACAAAATAAAATCATCTCCATATCGCAGGTAAGCCTCAGTCTTAAGGCTATGCTTTATAAAGCGGTCCAACTCATTGAGATAGATGTTGGAGAAAATCTGGCTGGTAAGATTGCCAATAGGCATTCCCACGCCTTCGGTATGAGTACTGTAACTCTTGAGAACTTCACGAATCAGCAACAATGCTTTTCTGTCTCGAACACGGCGTTTGAGCAACTCGAAAAGCACTCTTTGGTCCACATTATCAAAAAACTTTTGAATGTCTGCTCTCCAGATGTAGGCACGAGGGTAGGACTTCAAAAACTCCTGTGTTCGTTCAATTGCACCAAGCAATCCTTTGCCTTTTCTGCACGACCAAGCGTCATAGATGAAGGTTTTATCCCAGAGAGGCACAATGTAGTCGTAGATCAGCCTGTGAACCACTCGATCGCGTATGGAGGAGACAGAGATTTTACGGCGTTTATTATCGCAAACAATGAAGTGTCTGTATGGACCGTGCTTATAAGTTCCATCGTTCAAGTCTCGGTAAAGCTCAAGAAGATTGTCTTCCAAATGGTATTGAAATTTGTGCATTTCCTCGGTCATGTGTTTACCTTTCCGAAAGGCGAACCATGCCTTCCAAACATTTCCTAACCCCAAGTCTATGAGTTCCTCACTTCCAATCATCAATAGAAGTTATGAGTTGTATAAGCATTTTAGCGAAGTAAACGACCATATGGCAAAGAGATGGAGGCTTACCCTCGGTAAAAGCGCTGAGGAGAGCATTCTTTCGCTGCTTGAGCAGCTAGTTATGTCTAAAAACGCAGCTAAGACCATGAAGGCTGCGTATTTACTCAAAGCAAGCGGAACTTTAGAGGTATTAACACTCAAACTTCGTTTAATGCTTGAATTGAAACTTGTGAATGAAACCCGTGTCTTCCAACTCCAATCAGAAGCTCAAGAGATTGGAAGAATGTTAGGGGGATGGTTAAAAGCCACACAAAGCCAATAGACCCTTATCACGCGACGCGAACCACGATTATCATTCTCATTGTTAGGATTGTTATCATTCGAATTAACATCATCATTATTCCAGTAAGCATTACGAGCAACCGAACGCCACTTGTGACGAAGTTTGTCCATTACAGACCTACAGTCGCAACCATAGCCTGTTCATAACATATTATTTTTCACCCGCCCGAAGCGAGTAAACTTCGCTCAACCTAAGGGTCTAAAAACTTTCTTAATGTTCTTTTTAGACTTCTTTTTTCATTCAAAGCCCTTTTTGTAAAAGAACACCTCACGGTAGCTTGCTCCGAGGCAAGTTTCTATTCACCGTCAAATGGGATTATACCTCACCACAAAATTTTTTGTAAAAAAAGACCGCCTAACGGCGGTCTAAAAAGATAAAATTTAAGAAAGATTAAGATTCAAAGTTCAAGTTGACCCTTAGCACGCGACGCGAACCACGATAACCAGACTCACCGTAAGGAAGGTTACCATCCGAACCAACACCACCATCATCCCAGCAAGCATAACGAGCAACCGAAGGGTTCTTACCGCTTTCTGTCCAAATGATTTTGTCTTTTTCGAATTGTCCTTTATTTACACGCCTGTATTCCTCTAAGGTGATAAGTCCTCGTTCTGAAACAATCTTTGCTTCTTCTGGTATCTCTGTATCGTCGCCTTCAACTGTAACAACTTTTCCTTGATCGTCCACATAAGAAACTCTCACAGCTTCGCTCCTTGATTTGTGATAATTCCACCCCAAAGTTTTTTCGAGCGGTTCTGCACATCCATCTCCAAGAATAAGCTCTCCTTCTTCACTCAGGAAGTAACAAATCCCGTCCTCAAGTGTAGCCATTTCAGCAAGCAAATTGTCTACATTTGGGACTGCTTTTAAGACTTCGTCAAAACTTCGTATTTTTCCACCATATGTACGATCTGCCCCAGAAAGAGCGTCATATTGCCCTTGAAGAGCAGTTAATCTAGGGTCTGATTCCTGAGCTTCATATTGCCCTTGAAGAGCAGTTAATCTAGGGTCTGATTCCTGAGCTTCAATATGTTCTTCGTAGACTTTGGCATCTTCTGGGTTATCCACAACAGTAAATTTATACTTACTAACCGCATCGGCTCGAACAGCGGCAATCATAGCATCACGATCATCGCCTTGTCTTAGCTTTAACTTGTCAGTACCAATGTCATCAATCGTAGCGTCTGGCATCGCATCAAGACGAGCACGCACGCCCTGTGCATCAGCTTCTAAGCTCTTGCCAGCCTCCCTTTCATCCGAGGTAGTTCTAGTTATTGTATCCATGCTTATTTAAGGTTATGCAAATTAAAAGATAAAATTTAAGAAAGATTAAGATTCAAAATTCAAGTTGACCCTTAGCACGCGACGCGAACCACGATAAGCATTCCCATAGCGAGGACGGCCACCAAACGAACTAACACCAGCAAAATCCCAGTAAGCATCACGAGCAACCGAAGGATTTTTACCGCTCTCTGTCCAGATGTATTTATCTACTTCGAATTGTCCTTTATTTACACGCTTATACTCTTCTAGGGTTATGAGACCCCGTCCTGATAGCGCTTGTGCTTCGGAAGGTATTTCTGTGTCATCATCATCCACAACAACAACCTTTCCTTCATTATCGAGATAAGAAATTCGAGTCGCCTCAGTTCTGGATTTGTGGTAGTTCCATCCTAGAGTTTCCTCAAGTGGTTCTGCACAACCGTCACCCAAAACAAGTTGTCCTTCTTCATTTAAGAAGTAAACTTGAGCATCCTCTAAAGAGTTCATGCCTGCTAAGAAATCAGGCATATTTGGAATAGCGCTTAAAACTTCTTGCCAGCTTCGAATCTTTCCATCGTGTGTACGATCTGCCCTAGAAAGAGCTTCATATTGCCCTTTGAGAGGTGCTAGCCTAGGGTCTGTTTCTATAGCTTCGACAGGATTTTCATAGACTTCGGCATCTCCTGACTCTGGATTATCCACAACGGTAAATTGCGCCATTTTTGCTGCTTCGTCTCGAACTGCGCTAATCATAGCATCACGATCATCGCCTTCTCGCAGCTTAAGACTACCAGTTCCTAGGTTATCAATTGTAGCATCGGGAGATTGTGCCAGACGAGCCAACACACCGCGGGCATCAGCTTCTAAGCTCTTGCCTGCTGTTCTTTCGTCATTAACTTCAATAGTTCTAGTTACTTTATCCATGCTTATTTAAGGTTATATGAATTAAGGGGGTATTATATTCCTTCGCGTGTATTTGTCAACCCTAAATTTGACCAAATGTCAAAGTTGTGTGATGAGATCATTCCTTCCTGAGTAAGGCTAGTACATCATTTTTCCTAAACCTTCTATCGCCTCTTGTTCCGAACCTGAAGCACTTTATTGCACCCTGCTTTTCCCACTTCCTTAGAGTGTTGGGATGACAGTTCAAAAGTTCAGAGGCTTGTTTCATGGTCAAAATTTCTGGAAGTTTTTCTGGTTGCATAGGATTGATCTTTATCTATACCTAAGTTAACATAACCTCACACTTACCACAAAATTATCTAATCTTATGTCTACATCGAGTTACGACCCAGTAAGTTTCCTTATGAAGATCAGCCCACCTATGTTGGTTGAGTATGCCAAACGGCATGACATTGAACTAAAATTGGAAGATCATTGGGATAATTGGGAGGAATATGCACTTCATGCCCTTAGTTTGGTTGAAAAAGAGTCGGAGGAAAAACAGGGTAATTTCTGGATGGACATTGATGACATTGACTCAATGAGTACAAATGAGGCTTGTGAGTATCTCACAAACAAGCTGCATGAAAAGGGCATATCTTTGGACGAGGAAACAATTGAAGGGTTCAAGCGTCTCAATCAAAGAGCTATGTATTTTTATCTCCATCATAAGGATTTATTTTATGAGACCTTTGACTCATACAGTCTTGATGTGAAACAGGGGTGGAAGGGCAGAAAAACAGTTGCTATCCCGTTGGACCAGTTCATCGGAAACATTGAGGACTTCAAAAAAGCATTAAAGGAGCTTTACAAGAAAGAATACAAGGGGAAGAAGATCAAAATTCGATATAGTGACAAAGGAGACCGAGTAATTTTTACTGCTCATGTTGAGGATGTCTATACGACTGATACAGAATTTGAGAAGGGGAAAGAAGTCCTTAACAACAAGAAACCTCGCAAGCCAGTTTTTCCGCTGAATTTTCTTTATAAACCCGTTGAGGGAGTGTTGGAAGTCAAAGCGAAAGGCGGGAAAGCGAGAGTGCAGGAACTGCAAAGCATTTTCATAAAACACTTTTTGAAAGATGACCCCAAGAAGTTTGCAGGCATGCTTCGTTTCGCTTTCGATAAAGTCCAAGGAATAAATACACTTACATTCCCTGTCTCGATACAAGACAATGTGGAAAGCGTGACCTTAAAAGGGTTGAAGATTTCTCACAAAGAAAGCAATTTAATGCTTGCGATAGACATTGCCCCTCAAGACGGAAAAACTGGTATTCAGCAAATGCAGGAGGAACTTGATGCAATGGATGTTCAGCTCGAAGAATTTGAAATCAAAAAATTCAAAATTATAGTTATCTTCAAACCCGTGGGTCAGGGTAGAAGAAGGCAAGTAACAGCCGAAATTACTCACCCCGATGGTTGTAACTTGAAGCAGCGAGAGATTGATGTAATTGTCTACAAACTGCTTAAGAAATGGGGGCTTGTTCTTTTCTAATGCAAAAATCCTTTTCTTTATTTTTACGCCAGCTTCACTTAAGTCGAAATTCCTTCAGGGAATCAGACATACTTAAATCACTCACTCAAGATGACTTCGAAGAGTTGAAGAACTTGGACTTACTAAAGCGAGGTAGCGACTCGACTCATGTCATCTGCGAAAGCTGTGACGATTCACACGCCATACCTGTAAAATATGATGGCAAGAAACCATATGCTGCTTGCATTAGCGATTCTATCCCTAACTACTTAAAGCTGAGTGAAATTAGGAGATGGAAGTTTGATGTTTATAGCTTTCTTCAAGGCATGACTGTTAAACTTGGTATAAATGAGGAAATTGAAGCTCTTGAAATGGATGGTCTTTGGAATCTTGGTACATTCACGAAAGATGATACCCGTCACATATGCTATTTCTTTCAGGGAAAGGATTTTGTAAAGGCTTTGAAGTTTATCAGGAAACAGCCTTCAAATCTCCGTCGCTATGTAGTCATTACATGCAAGCAAGAACTGAATGTCCTTGCAATGGAGCATGAGCTTTTACTTATTGAAGTTACATACTTGGTTGATCTCCAATCTGGAAACCTAAAATTTAGTAAAAAAGTCTTTGACGATCACCTTACAAGTGGTTTTAGGAATGTTAATTTTGATGCAACAAATGGCGACTTGTCCGCTAATGGTGAAGTTATCGTCTCAATCACCCCTTCGACACCAGAATTTTATTTTACTGAATTACTTTGGCGAAAATTCAATTCACCCCAATCTCATCAGGGTCTTGTTAACCATATTTACAAGAAAACAGGTAAAGAGTATGATGACCCCCGTGACAAGGTTTGCCACAAGATGAAACGGAAAGTTAAAGAGGGGGCAGAAAAGTCCGAAATTATCGATCAAATCTTCAAAACTACGAAAGACGAGAACGGAGAAAATAGCTACATAATGAAGAATCCAGCATAGCCCAAGACTTTCTTGGGACTTTTGGGATAATTGCGAGACCGACTTTGGTTTAACAAGCAAGTAGGCTGCGTACTGTAAGGCTTACTTTTTTGTCGTGTTCAAATGCACGACATCACCAATGCGCGTTGGAAATTACTAATTTCTAACTAATACAACCATGTCTCAAAATTACAATGCGCCCTTCGTTACTTACGATGCGGCACTCGCCAGCGCTCTGATCGTCAAGGGCTATCAGATTCAAAGCTGTCGAAATGTATCAACTGGCAAAAGTTACTTCACTTTTCACGGCTCAAAACAGTTAAGAGAGTCTGTCGAACTGTACTGGGAAGACAAACTTTTCCTTAATGCAAGGACTCTACTGAATGTCTATCAGAACTGTATGCCCACAACTAACGACAGAAAGCAATGAAGTTAGAACCAGAAGACATTAAGGGCTTTCAGCGGTTATGGAAGGACAGTTTCGACCTTGCAATCAGCGAGGAGGAGGCGCAAGAAAAAGCGATTATCCTCCTTGAAATGATGAAGCTGGTCTACAGACCGCTGCCAAAGCCCGATGGGCAAAAACAGCTCTCAATTTTAGACCTTAACCAAAACAAGCCATGAAATATAATCTGTCAAAAATACGGGCAAAAACGGCATACAGTATCAAGGAGGTCAGTAACCTGCTGAAGGTAAACAGAAAAACGATATTGCGCTGGCTTAAGGAAGGATTGCTTCTACTGGATGCTAACAATAAACCGCAACTTATTATGGGCTATGACCTTAAAGCATTCATTCGAGCAAAGCGCAAAGTCAAACAAGTAAAACTTCAATTTGATGAGTTCTACTGCCTGACTTGTAAAAAAGCCGTAAAAGCAAAACGCGGTACTCAAAAAACTGAGAAAACTGGCAAAAAAATCGGGAAAAATGGACGAGATCAAGAAATGCTTTGCGGAATATGTAAAGAGTGCAGCGGTAGTATCGCCCGCTTTCTCTAGGGAGAATCCAAAAGGATTAAGTGATTCTCTGAATACTCGTTCAAATGTCCCAAATTACAACTTTACCCATTAAACAAATTTACAATGAAAAAATCGTTCCAAAATGAGGTGATGAAGAAGCAATTCTTTCTCTACCTTAAAGAAGTCAAAGGCTTCTCAAAAGATTCCATAGATGCTTATGAGCGTGCTGTACTGCTATGGCAGGATTGCCATGAGAATAAGGACTTTGCGGGCTTCGGTAAACAGCAAGTCAGGGCTTTCAAAGATTGGCTTAAAAGTCGAATCAATCGTGATGGTGAAGCCCTCTCGCTAACTTATCTCTACAATGTTCTGCGACGACTTAAGGGCTTTTTTGAATGGCTTTCAATGCAGCCACACTACAAGTCCAAAATCAATCAGGTAACAGTTGAATACTTATCACTTTCTAAGAAAGAAACCCGCATAGCAATTCAACCTAATAAGCGCATTATTCCGCCAATTGAGGATGTAATAAAAGTTATTGAGACCATTGAAATTAAAACTGATGCTGACTGGCGAGACCGTGCATTGATTTGTTTTACTTTGTTAACTGGTGCGCGTGTCTCCGCTGTTTACAGTCTACCTATGAAAGCCTTTGATGAGGACACTTTAACCGTTGACCAGAATCCTAAATTTGGAGTGAAAACCAAATTCTCAAAGCGTATCGTGACAACTTTTTTTCCACTCGAATACACTAAGGCGATAGATTATTTTGTAGAGTGGTACAAATACTTGAAGAAGTCGAAAAACTTTGGACCAGAAGACCCTATTTTCCCAAAAGCTGTGGTTGAAAACGGAACGGATAACATTTCTTATTACAATACGGGTGAGGTCGAACCTGTTTTCTGGAAAAGCTCAAATTCAGTTCGCAAAATTTTCCAGAAACATTTCCTGAATGCGGAAATCCCATATTACCATCCGCATACTTTTAGGCATTTGGTGGTTAAGGAGTTCGCGAAAACTCGCCTCACCGAAGAAGAAAAGAAAGCCATTAGTCAAAATCTCGGACACGAAAATACAGGCACTACATTCGGCTCGTATGGCTACGGACATATCCAAGAGGAACGACAAATAGACATCGTGAAAAGCCTAAAATTTGGAGAAAAAGAAATAGATGGCAAATATACTTTTTCCAAAGAAGAAATGAAGCAGGCAGTTACAGAGGCGATCACGGAGAGCAAACAGTCGGATTCGCTATAGCTTTCCAGCAAGATCATGTATAATTTAGCCAAGTCATCCAGTTCAGCCATTGCACAGAGATTATTTAGCTTTGTCGCCCAATCATGGGCGGTTCTGCCAAAACTAATTGCTCTGTGCAGTTGGATTGGATGACTCAGGACCGTCCTATTTGGGCATAACTTAAAACCAATCGGTAATGAATGAAGAAAATCCACATTATAGATACTTTCTCTACGCAAGGAAGTCACAAGAATCAGAAGAGCGACAAGTGCTTTCAATTGGTTCACAAAAAGAGAAAATAGAAACCATCTTCCCTGATCTAAAAATCGTGGACACATTGGAAGAAAGCAAGAGCGCCTTTAAGCCCTATGAACGAACTGTTTTCTTAGACATGATCGAGCGTATTCGATCGGGTGAAGCCGATGGTATAGTTTCGTGGCATCCTGACAGAATTTCCAGAAACGAGATTGATGCTGCAACCGTTACTTACCTTGTACGAACAGGAGTGATTAAGGATTTGAAGTTCGGCTCTTACAACTTCGACAACTCTCCAGAAGGTATAATGATGCTACAAATGGCTTTGTCGCAGTCGCAGTATTCCTCTTCCAAGCTCAGTAAAGATGTAAAAAGAGGGCTGAGTACCAAGCTCAAGATGGGTATAAGACCGAATAAAGCACCGCAGGGCTGGCTGAACGACTACATTAGCCCTAAAGGGATGAAGACGATCAGCATTGATAAAAAGCGTTTCCCTGTCTTGAGGAAATGTTGGGATTTGATGCTTACTGGTAATTACACCCCGCCACAAATTTTGAAGAAGCTGAATGATGAATGGGGCTACAGAACGAGGAAAACCAAAAGAACTGGAGGAAAACCTATGAGTCGTAGCGGTATCTATCTCATGTTCAACGGTAAATTTTATGCTGGTTTGATTAAACAGCAAGATGAGATTTGGACCAAAGGTGCTCACGAACCTATGGTTACTTTGGAAGAATTTGACCGAGTTCAAAGATTGCTAGGCAAAAAAGGCAACCCGCGAGCCAAGCAGTATGATTATTGTTTCAAACCTCTTCTTGCTTGTGGTGAGTGCCAAGGCTCTATCACGGCAGAAAGTAAACGCAAAATACTCAAGAATACTGGCGAAACCAAGGAATACATCTTTTACCATTGCACCCATAATAAAGATAAAAACTGCAAACAAGGCTCTATTGAAGAGCGACAATTAAAAAAGAGTATGGAAGCGGAAATGGACCGCTACACTATCCTCCCCCAGTTCAAAGATTGGGCAATTGAAATGCTAAATAAGTATAATGATAGCGAAATAAAGCAGCGCACAGACATCCATAAGATGCAGTCTCAAGCCGTATTGACCACACAGGGGGAGGTCGATAATCTTACCAAAATGCGTTATCGAGGCTTGATTGATGACGAAGAGTATTTACGAGAAAAGAAAGGACTGCAAAGTAAAATCACCAAGCTAAAAGAAGAGCTGGGCGATACAGAACGGCGAGCAGAGAACTGGCTGGAACTTACAGAGAAAACTTTTGAGTTCATCACTTATGCTGCTCATCATTACAAAGAGGGTAGCTTTGAAGAACGCAGAACCATTCTGTCTGGATTTGGTTCGAACTTTCTTATCCAAGACAAGAAACTGCAAATGCTCCCGCACGAATGGCTTATCCCGATTGATGAAAAGTATAAACAGCT
This sequence comes from uncultured Candidatus Peribacteria bacterium, assembly GCA_964496555.1. Lineage (GTDB taxonomy): Bacteria > Patescibacteriota > Gracilibacteria > UBA1369 > LOWO2-01-FULL-3 > JABILX01. Next base: position 2,938 of record CAZBZZ010000019.1, on the reverse strand, counting down.
TGAAAAAGAATACCTTAGCTTAGAACCAGAGGAAAGGGCATCAGAAAGCGGAAGAAGTGCTCGTCTTGAGAAGATTTGTATTAAATGGCGGAGAGATAGGGATTCGAACCCTAGGAGGGTTGCCCCTCAACGGTTTTCAAGACCGCCGCTTTCGACCACTCAGCCATCTCTCCGTGATTGTCTGTTTTTTAAAAAAGCAGGGGTATTCTATCAGTTTTTTACATTTCTTCAAGCACTTCTACTTGTAGAAGTTCGAGGCCGTTCTTTAGGACTTGGGAGCTGGCTTCTACGATGTTGATTCGGTGGTTGAATTTATCTTCTTTATCGGCCTTCACGACAGGTACGGAGTTGTAGAAAGAGTTGAATTTTTGGGCTAGGTCGTAAAGGTAGTTTGATAGTAGGTTTGGTTTGTTTTCTTCTGCGGCGTGGGCTATTGACTCTGAGAATTTTGATAATGCACGGAGAAGAAGTTCTTCTTTTTCGGTTGCTCCTTCTGGATCTGGGAGGACGTCTTTTGATAAGTCGCCGCCGTTGTCGAGGTGTTCGATTGCTTCGAAGAGTGAGAATTGTTCTTTTTTTTGGTTCTACTTTTTTGCGTCTTCGTTTTGGGGCTGTTGGTTTTTCTTCTGTGCTTGGGACTAAGTTTGCTGCTTTTAATTCTTTTGCTTTTCGGATGATTGATTTTGCTCGAGCGTATGTGTACTGGAGGTATGGGGCGCTGTTCCCGTCGAAAGACAGCATTTTATCCCATTCAAAAGTCATGTCGTTTGTTCGATTTTGAGATAAGATGTTGTATTTCACTGATCCTATTCCTATTTTTTTAGCGGCTTCTTCTTTGTTTTTTAATCCTGGAGATTTTTCTTCTATTACCTCCAATGATCTTTTCACTGCTTCATCTAAAACTTCATCTAGAAGGATTACATTTCCTTTACGTGTGCTCATTCCTCCTTCCGGGAGTTGCATTCTTCCGAAGAGGACATGTTCTCCTTTTTCTGAGTCCCAACCAAGTTGTTTGGCCACGTCAAAGAGTTGTTTGAAGTGCAAGCTTTGTGCAACGTCTACAACATATATCATTTTGGTTGGATCCCATTTTTCGAGTCGGTATTTGAAGGTTGCGAGGTCTCGGGTTGAGTAGAGAGTTGTTCCGTCTGATTTTTTGATTACAAATGGAGCTATATTTGGATCTTTGAATTCTGCTATCAATGCTCCTCCTTCCCCTTCTTTGAATACGCCTTTTTCCAGACCTTCTTCTACGACTGGCTCCATTTTGTCTTCGTAGTAGCTTTCTCCTAAGGTGAAGTCGAATGTTATGCCTCCAAGTTTGTCATATGTTTTTTGGACATCTTGTAGTGAGAGGTCTACGAACCATTTCCAAAGTTCTTTGGTTTTTTCGTCGCCTTCTTCTAATTTCCTGAATTCGTCGCGGGCTTTTTGATCGAGCTCTTCATCTCGTTCTGCTTCGTCGTGAAATTTCACGTATAGTTTGAGAAGTTCTGGGATTGGATCTTTTTCTATTTCTTCTTTATTTCCCCATTCTTTGTATGCGTATGTGAGTTTTCCGAATTGAGTTCCCCAATCACCGATGTGGTTGATTGAGATAGTTGTGAATCCTCGGTTTCTGTATATGTCGTATAGGGATTGTCCGATAATTGTAGATAGGAGGTGGTGGACGCCCAATGGTTTTGCAATATTTGGTGCTGAGTATTCGACGATAACTGTTTTTTTGAGGCCGGCTTTTGATTCGCCGTAGTCGTCGCCTTTTTTTAGGATTTTGTTGATGTTTTGTTCCAGTGCGTCTTCTGATAGGAAGAAGTTTATGAAGCCTGGTCCGGCTACCTCCATTTTGTCGATGTAGTCGGGTTTTTCGATTGCTTTGATTAGTTCTTCTGCTACCTCGCGTGGGTTTGCTCCTATTTTGTTTCCTATTTGTAGTGCTATGTTTGCGGCGTAGTCTCCGTGTGTTTCGTCATTCGGATAATCTATCCTGATTTTGGCAGCTTCTTCTGGGAATTTGTGTCCCACTATTTCTTGAAGCAGTTCCTTCAATCTGTCTTTATAACTGGTTTGATCGTCGAATCTCAATGATTGGTCTGCTTTTGGAGTTTCTGGTTTGGGTGTTAGCGCTGATGCGGCTTTTGGCTCTGGTTTCTTCATTTTTTCTAGAGTTTTATTCTTTGGTGGTGGTGGGGCAGATTTCTTTTTCTTGAGTTCTTGCTGTGCGAGGAAGTGGATTTTTTCTTTTTCTGCCAGCTTTGAGTCGTCTGCTTTTCGTAATCCTTCAACCTCCAAATCAAGTTCGTTTGTGTCTTCATTTAAGATATAAACTGCAACATCACCGCCGAGGTATCGCTCGATAAGATCTTGGAATTCATACAACATTTTTTCGAATTCTTCGATCGACATATCGTTCAAATCCTCCATGACGATCAATGAATTGGTAGTGTCATTAGTTATTTTTGTGCGTTCTGCTTCTCTATAATTCCATCTTCGAACTATTACTCCTCCTTTGTCTTTATATACTATTTCTCCAGGTTTGACTTGCTTGATATCGACTGTGTTGATTGGGCGGAAACATTCGCCGCCTTTTGCGTATGTGAGTTTCAAGTCGTCATAGAATTTGTCCATATTTTCGCCTCCGACCGGGATCACATATTTCAAAGAGATGTGGTTGTATAGGTCCACGAGCGAATTGATGTGAGGTATGTCTTTACCGCTAATTACTCTTTTCAAGAGAGCTTCTATTGAAGACGGGTATTTCGAAGGTTTTGCTCCAAATCGAGCGTATGCTTCGCGCCATCTTAAGATTCGCGGATCTTCTCCTATGGATTTTTTTGCGTATTCACGTTCTCGTTGCACGCTTACTCCCCTAAGGAGTGATTCGATCGCTGATATGCGACGGCTATTATCTATGTTTTTAGCTGTAATAACACCTACTTTC
>CAZBZZ010000018.1:4541-13181 GCA_964496555.1 uncultured Candidatus Peribacteria bacterium | reverse complement strand
TTTATTCATATTTTTCTTTAAAATAAGTCCGAACTTCGGTATAGAAGGACAGCCATTGAAAAATGACTCGCACTTGTGCGGGGCATTTTTTAATCTGTGGTTGGATGGTGAGAAGATCCGGGGTTCGCACCGAAAAACGAAATGAGCCTTTTCGTAAAGGCGAATGAGTATTTGAGGCCTCGACCTCGGAGCGTGCATTTGTTAGAATGCGCGCGAGAATGGCAAGAGTATCCCTCTGCCCCATCTAGTAAAATAAATTGTTTATATATGGACGTAAATATTCTAAATGTGATCGAGCAGTCAGCAAATAAAAGACTGGTTTTAAAGATCATTTATACTGAAAAAGATGGTACTAGTGAAGGCTGGAGATACGTCGAACCATATAGTTTTAGCAATGATGATGGTGAAACCGCTTTATTTGCCTGGGATAGATTTAAAAATGGAATAAGACGTTTTACTATTAGACGTATTAACCAAGCAGAGGTTTCCAATGATCATTTTGTTCCACGTTACCCCATTAAAATATGAATAGATCGTCAGGGTTATTTAGATTTGAGCTGTCAGGCAAGACTCTTGTTGTTGTTGATTGGGCAAACGTTTATGGTTGGTTTTAAAATTTAGGGTGGGAAATAGGATTGAAAGAATTATCAGATTATTTTTCTAGTTACGATGAAATAATTGGTAAACATTTTTATTTTGGGGTGGAAACAGGTTTGGAGTGGTCTGAAAGTCTTCAAAAGGAAATAGTTGATGCTGGATTTGACCTCCATTCCAAGGAGGTTAAGTGGGTTCCCGTATCTTTGGAAAAATCACATTTTAAAAAAGTAATTAAGGAATTGTTTGATGTTCTTGATGATATGAAAACTTCTAATTCAGAAATAGCTAATAGACTGTATGAGCTGAGAAGCAGGATAGAAAGCCGTTTGTCGATTACGGAGCCTGATTTTGATTCTGATGGGAGTGTTCAGGGAGGACGTCCACCATATGCACCTGAGGATGAGGAGATTTATAACTCAATTTATGATCTTATTGAAGAGCTGGACACTGAACTTAAAAAACTAAATATAAATATTGATGGATTGCAAAATCAATTATCTATACCTGTAAAAAGAAGAAAATGTGATTTTGATGTTGAGATTGCACGAGATGTTTTTAATTTATCAAACGATTTTGAATGTCTTATTATTTTTAGTGGTGATGGCGATTATGCAGCATTAGTTGAAGATATTATATCTAAAGGGAAAAGAGCAATTGTTGTGTTTGCAAAAGGTCACAAAGGGAAAGAATATGAAGACTTTACTAGAGGAGTTTTTCTCTGCTCAGTTGATAGATTGAAAAATGATATACGAAAAAAATGACATACATATAATAAAATATCCCCGCAGATTTCTCTACGGGGCGTGATACCTAAATCATATCAAATTCATGTCATTGCGGTCAATAGGACATGATGAGTACATCGTTCTATCCTGTATAAATTAATCACCTATTAAAATGGGTTACGCCGTCACTCCAATTATTCATCACAAAAAACCACGATGGTGGGAAAAAACTCCTATTCAAATTGTTATGTTATTAGGAGCACTTTCTGGCATTGTTGGTTGTTTATCCTATATCACTCCAGATCAAGATAATCCCAACCTAAGCAATGAAGAAATTTGCAGACTATATTGGCATGGCCCCTCAGTAGGAGGTCCTGGTCATGACGACTGTGATCTCTCCGTTAGAGATTGGGAAGATGTCAAAAAGAATTCAGGAATAGCTACTTATTTAAAAACTTTAGATTAACTCCCCCCACCCATGAAACTTAACTCCCTATACATCTGCGTGAAAGATATGAAACGTGCTGTAGCCTTCTACGAAGACTTCTTCAACAAGAAGGTTGATACTTTTGATGAGAGGTTTTCAATATTTGAGATTGAAGAATTTTCATTTGGACTTTTTGATCCGGAGAAAGACAACGAGAAGTGTGTTTGGGGGAATAATATTGTTCCGAATATTGATGTAGAGGATGTTGAAAAAGAATACGAACGGGTTAAAGAGATGGGAGCTACAATAATTCTTGAGATGATGAGCGTAAATGGATATACACTCTTTCAATTTGAAGATACTGAAGGGAATGTGATTGAAGTTTATGCAAAAGACTAGCCCTCACAGCCCCCCATACCCTTCCTCATACACCCATGGGAACCAGAACATTATCATTTCTTTGAGTTGCTCTCTTATTTGAAGACTATGTACTTGTACTGCGTGTTCGTTGGTGATGCATAAGTCAGCCTCTCCTGCCTGGACCATTCTAGCTGCATCTTGGGTGTTTTGAGCATCCACAAATGTTAGTTGCAGAGATTTTCTTATCAATCCTCTTAGATTTGGAAGAGTTGCGCACGTTGAACCTGTCTCACCGTCTCGTCCTGCTAGATAGAGTGGTGGGTTTGGAAGTCGAAAGACCATTTCGCTTAGGTCCCTCCATCCTTGTGAACATGACAATACAGCATTTACTTCTGTTTTGAGTAATGGTATGAAAAATATGTCTCCAGGATTGTCCTTGGCGCGTGAGATTACTGCCTTAAATGTAGGCTCATATACGACGTTTGGTTCTGTTTCAAAGAATGGATTTACATTGTCTGCTTCTCTTCTTTCTCTATCCCTATCCAAAAACCATCCGATTGCTCGGTCAGTGCATGTTCCTTTTTCTAGAGATATGATGTTTGTCATTTATTTCTCCTTTATTACGAACTGAACATATCTTTTGTATCGACTCGCCCATTTCTCATGACCTTGTTTCCAAATGGACAGATTTTCGCAAAATCACCCATGTCTGACAAAGACCCTCTTGCATCACAGATTACAGCGTCATTATCTTCAGGCAGTTTAATTTTCCTACGTTCTAATACTCTCATAAAATCCTCTCCTTCTTTTGATTGCACTGATGCTCTAACTTCTTCACATGTTCTTGCGTTAACACACGCTATAACGTTTTTTATCTCCGTTTCATCTGGTGACAGGACTGGTGTTACCAATGCCTCTGCATCTCCACCTCTATGTCTTAAGACTGGGCATTCTACTGCCACTGGTTGAAGAATTTTACTTGGTTTCATATTTAAACTTGTTACTTATTTAGTGGAGTATATTACAGACACTTTTGGCTTTAAGTCAAGCCCTAAGCTGACTTCTCCTCAAACACCAAAACCTCCCCTGCTCTGATGTCTTCTTTCAAGATCATCAAGTATTTTTGAAGAGTTTTTTTGAATTCCGGGTTTTTTATAGATATATTCTCTCCAATTTTGTCATTTTTTGATCTTTGGAGAAAACTATTTTCATTATTTATTTTTATTCCACTCCGATACTAGATCATTCATCATTTTTTGTGTATTGCCATCGACTGCAACCGGTTCTATAACAATATCGTCTCCTGTTCTTGTTCCAATTTGGATCTTTCCACTCGCATAATCGAGTAAAAGAATTCTCACTACTGAACTCATAGATAGACCATCTTCCTTGGCTTTTTTTGAAGCTTTGTTCCTTATTTCTTTACTGATTGCTATTGTTGTGTTCATTCTGCAATTATTAGTTTTTATATAAATATTATATATTTTTCTATAACTATATTCAAGGGCATTTACTGACCCAGGCGATGGTTGTGAAGGGTGAGGGCTTGAACTTTCCCCAAAAGCCGAATAGACTCTATTGGCTAACCAATAAACCATGAAAAATAAACTATTTTATTTTGCGATTGTCCCTGCCTTGTTTTTCCAACTGATTGGAGCTTCTTTCTATTTGGTTCTTTTCAAGAATGCGGATTTTTCGCAGATCATTTATTTTGCTACAAAGGTAGCGATTGTGGTTTGGCCTTTGGTTTGGCTTTATTGGGTGCGATCCAAATTCCGGCCTATGTTTGATGGCAACTTGAAAAAATCGATTTATTTTGGTTTGCTTTCAGGGGTCATCATTGTTTCGGGAGTGTCACTTGCTTATTTTGTTATGTCGGACTTCTTGCTGCAGTTTGCTAGAAATTTGGTATCTACTGCGGAAGGATTGAACCTGTTGGAGCATTATATTTTGTTTAGCTTTTTCCTTAGTGTTATTCATTCGTTTATCGAGGAATATTATTGGAGGTGGTTTGTTCTTAATGGGCTGATGTTGAAATTCAAGAAGAACACCTCTGTAATTATTGGATCTTTGGCTTTTGCGAGCCATCACTTCATCGTCGTCTCTCAATTTGTGCCGATATACCTCGCTATTGTTGCAACTATTGCGATTTTCTTTTTGGGGATGTTTTGGTCGGAACTTTATCTGCGCACCAAAAATATTGCTGGGTCTTGGTTGAGCCACTTCTTTGCTGATGCTATTATTATGATGATTGGGTACTTTTTGATTTTCTAGCATCTCATCTACGATCGTACTTCAATTGTTTCATTAATCCGCCCGCTATCTCTTGGAAAACAGATTGGTCTGTGGAAGACCATTCTTTTGGCCATTGTGTGGTCTTCTCTCTGGAAGGGCTTAATACTTTGTAATCTTCGCGAGTTGGGTCAGAAATTGGTGTCCTTAGTGGAGTTAACATTTGGAATTCATACTCTAAACCTAACCTCTCACATATTTCTCGAATCGCAGATTCAGAATCCATTACTAAATCTTGGTAGTCTACTTCTGTATAACGTTCGGGCGTAGCTTCTCTTATTTTCAGACAGTTTTCCACCTGAGTCCTCCAAATAGTGACAGAGTCCTCGAAATTGGTGCCGGCCCATCTGCTGCCATTGTCAGATAAAACCCTTAATGATCGGGTAACCTCACGTCCATCCCTAAGGATGTGTAGATAGCGCGCATCTGGATAAACCTTATCTATAAATGGAGCAATTGATCCGTACCATTGAGTTTGATCTACGTAAGTATCAGCACCAGGTTTTTGAGCAACTAATGTTGAGAAAATTTTATCACTGAAATCCCCTATCAATTCAAGCAGAGTTTGTTCGTCAACCATGTTAGCTATAGGGGCCCAATTGCGCCAATTCATCCCAGAATGCAAGTCGGAAAAGATATGCCAGAAATGCATCATGAAGAATGATTCTTCTCCCATGTTACATCTTGAATTAGCTGCAAGGCACTTCCCTAGTACTGTAGTTCCCGATCTCGGCGATCCAACTATAAAAATAGGCGGAGATTCCAGCCCTGTGCTTGTTCTCTCAAGAGAGCTCATCTGGCCGTATTCCGCCTCAGATTGAGCAAGCTGATCCAAATCTAATTCTGAATCAATAGCCATTTAACGTTTAATAACCTTGTAAATAAAACATCCTGGTTTTATCACATAGGTTCCATCAGGTTGTTTGAATTGTTCAACATATGAGCTGATCTCCTCAATAATGCCTTCAATGTTTGGATCCTCATTAAATCGTGACTCGAGGTGAAAGTTCAAGAAAATATCTAAAAGCTCTTCAAATGAAGAGTATTCTTGTCCATCCATTTCAAGATGCTCAACTGAGTGCCTGATTATTCCTTCTTCTTTTAGCTCCTCTAATACTTCATCAAAGATTAGCTTTGAAGGTGTTTGGATGTCTTCGTTTTGGAAAAGAGGGTAAAGTTTTGCCCACTGTCTGAATAAAATTGTTTGTTCCTCTGACTTTGAATCTACATGAATTAGAAAAAACCCTGCTCCTGGCTTCATCATTTCAATTACCATTCTGCGTATAGCAGCTTTTACGCGTAATTTAGCGGCCTCTAGATCTCCACTGGTGAGTATCTGATGAACAGAATGAGAAAAGCTCCACAAACTGTAAATCAAATCATATTGTTCTCCTGACTCTTCAAGGTGAGCTGTCGTATCTGATTCTACATATTTAACATTAGTTAAATCGGAGTATCTTCTACTTGTTTCATCTAGCATTCTAGGGCTTAGATCTAGTAGATGAAGTTCTTTTGTTGTGGCCGTGTCCATAAAGGTTTGAGTTGATCTTCCGGGACCACATCCTAATTCTAATACTTTATCAAATTCAACTCTTCCTCCTTCCATAATCGATGGGATTGTCTGCATAAATCTGGCAAACAATGCTAAATCTTCAACAGATCCTGCGTTGTAAGGCTTCAACAAACGTTTATAATCGTTTGGTTCGACGTAGTCCGCGTGATTATCTATTCTAGTACTTAATATCGGGGATAGCCCTGCTAAATTGGTTGGATTTGTTGACATTATTATTTTAAATATTTAATGATTTTTGTTTAATTATGATCCACTCTCCTCCATCATAGAGCTGGCAGAATAATCCTATTTTTTTGACTGTGACCTTGAAGTCTGGTTGATAATTTTCTTTAAGATATTCGTAAGCTTTGTTAAAGGTCTCCTCTTCAATATCGTCGTAAGCTAAGGTTCCGTGAAAAATCATGTTATCTCTTTCAAGCTCTGGATCATATTTGTCTTTGATGTCTTTGAATATGGTTTCGTAGATATCATATAGTCTTGGGTTGTGTTGAACGTCTAAGTATATGACTTTGTTGCTGAAACAATTGAATCCTTTTAAGTGAACATCAAATGGTTTGATTTTTTCACATAATTCGTCCAGATAATTTTGGTAAGGCACAACGTCATCTACCTCAAAAGGAGGTTTTATTGTCACGTGGGGTGGCTGATGGAGCCCTGCTTCAAGATTGAATTTATCAAATAATAAAAGTTCAATCCCTCTCATGAAATTGTTCACCTCATCTCCTAAAATAATTCCGTATCCTATTTGCATATAATATCTGATAAATTTATAAATAATTTCACCATTTCATCTAAACTTCTGCAGGAAATTTTTATCCACGACTCCCCTAAATCATCAATTTTAGAACAATCTCTGACAAGAAGTCCTCTTTCTCTTAGCTGGCTCTCTATTTTCACACTAGATAGATCTTTCTTAAGACCTATTAAAATAAATGGACCCTCTGGTTTTATAACTTTTACAGCATCTTGGGGCAACGTGTCCAGAGCAAGTCTGTAAATTTCTCTTATTCTGTATGCGGAAGACATACGCGTACGGTCTATGAAGCCTTCATCTTGTAAGATGTGTTCGACAGCCGGAATTGATATTGGCGACAAAGTGTAAGGAATCATTTCTTCTTCGTATTTCTTTATGTTATCGGCTGATGAAACCAAGACTCCTGCTCTTAAACCAGGAGCTGCATATAGTTTTGATAATGACATTACTATGTATATATTTTGAACAGATGCGGCAAAATCCATCAGGCTTTTCTCTTGGAATTCCGGAAGGAAGGCTAAATATGTTTCATCAATCACGAAATCAACTTCTGGATGGTCAGTTGCAAATTTCTTTAGAATCTCAGTGTCGTACAGTTGTGAAGTAGGACTGTTTGGGTTGCACAGATAAACCACTCCAGCTTTACAAATCTCTTCCTCTAATTCATCGTAATCCACCTGGAAATCTAATTCCGGATCAAGATTCAATCGTGTAATATCTTTTTTCTCACGTAGATTTGCTGCTTTGTACTCCCAAAAGGTTGGAGATGGTATTAACACTGATCCTTCATTAAGTATTCTAGGAAGACTGTATATGAGTTCCGTTGTTCCTGCCCCAAATGTGACTGTTGAACTATCTATACCATTCTTCTCAGCAAAAATTCTTTTCAAGTCGTCTTGAGAATATGGTTCTGGATATTCTGAACATCTTCCTACTGAATTTCTAAGAACCTCTCTTGTTCCTCCTGGGAAACCTAAATAATTCAGGTTTTGGGCGAAATCTGTTAATCCTAACTGGCCCCTGATAACGCCTGTAATATGTTCTATGGATGCCTCGTTTCTTTTGTAACCTAGAAACATTTCGCCTTCTTCTCCTTTTTGACCTCTAAGTAAACTTTCAACAAGCGATTCTATAGTCACTTTTGAGTCAGGGTCTAGGAGATCTAATGCAACTTTTCTCAACTGATCTTCAGCTATGCCCCTAAAATGCTCATAGGATGAAAAATCTTCACCGACAAAACTGTGTGGAGAAGTTAATGCATTAAATAACAATCGATATCTTACTTCCAATGAAGCTAAAAAAGTCTCTTCTTTTACAATTGGAGGCACTGTTATTTTACCTCCTTCCTCTGTTAATCCTCTGAGCTTGATAGCTTGCATTATGTCTTCGTAGGAAACTACTAATTTATTTTTGTAAGGCACATCTTCGTCATGCATCAAATGATTCTCATCGTGATATCCGGCTACAAATCTTGTGACCGCCTGAATGTCTTCTGGAGTTGCCTCTGGAGTTGCAAAAAAAAGATCTAAATCTGAATCGTTTGTCGCAGTTCCGCTCGGATAAGACCCATATAAACATCCAAAGAAAGGCCTATCTCCAAAATGTTCTTTTGCAAAAACATTCATATCATTCTCTAATTTTTCTCTAGATAGAGCCATTTTCTATTTTTTTAGCAATTGAATCAACATACTCCACCATTTCATCAATTATGTCAGTTGTTATTCTCAAATTCCCTGTCATAAACCTCAAAGGGTAAAGTGTTTCGCCTTTTTTAATCTTTCCGCTATCTGGAACACTAAATTGGTGAAGGTGGAACTTCCCTTCTTCTAATATGGCGGGGTGGGTTTTAGTGTTTTATTGATTTATATAGTGGAGATGGCAAACATAACCATTTACATTATTAGATACAGAT
>CAZBZZ010000018.1:0-4531 GCA_964496555.1 uncultured Candidatus Peribacteria bacterium | reverse complement strand
ATTTCCTTTCTAAAGGAAAGTAACTGAATTTATAGTAACGTCATTAGCCACTACGAACCTATCATCCTGTTCGAGTTTTTCAGCTAAATAGAGAGCCATATCGTGCCTGTGTTCAATCATTTGAGCTAGCCCTTCCCTACCTGCATTTTTCATCATAAACCACAGTTTCAAAGAATTCCACGGTCTGCTTCCCAAGAAAGGAGTCACCTGTCCAAAAGCGAATGGTTCTTGCATTATCAAATCAGACATACTAGTCACAGTTTTCAAAACTTCGGGGTCTTTTACTAGGAGTGAACTTATTACATAAGGGGTGCTCATTACCTTGTGCGGATCTGTCGTTATACTATCAAATCTTTCTATCCCTTTTATTTTTTCTCTTAATCTAGGGCTGAATCCTAAACTAAATCCATGACAAGCATCAGCATGCAACCAGATCGTATCACTTGTTTTATGAACCATGTCTGCCAATTCGTTGAAATTATCAACAGTCATAGTTCTGCTATCCCCGCAGTAAGCAACTAAACACATAATGTCATCTGCTCTTTCACGAAGAACTCCATCTAATTCATCTAAATCATATCTGAAATTCTTTGTCTCCACTTCTATTAATCTATTTCCAAGACCAGCCCACATTTGCGCACTTTTGACGCTGTAATGTCCGATGCCTTTAGGTACCACTATGTAACTTTTTTCTAAGTCTGTGACTCCATCTTCCATTGCGTTTGGGAATTTATTTTCTCTAGCAAGTAGAATTCCTGTCGCATTACTTCCTGTTCCTCCTGGAGTTATTATTCCTCCAACGCCCCAGATATCTTTTATGTCTGGATTGAGTTCATACCCAACAGCTTCTCTTAACCATTGTATTACTGAAATTTCAGCCATAGTCCCAATAGGAGAACAAAAACTCTGGTTTATCAAATTCTGGTTTGCCATCAGTGCTGCTATCCCCCCGGCAATTGCTGCCACAGAATTACCTGCGTCGGGGAAGCCCATGAATTGAGGACTTGAAAAATTGGTACAGTATGGAAGAACTCTCTCCCTGAAATCTCTTATTAATTCTTCAACCGGAACCCCTTTTTCGGGGAACGGTTCTATTAAACTCTGCTCTTCTCCTGGTACAATAGTTTTCTTAGCAACTCCGTCTTGAAGCTTAAAGTCTATTCCATCTTTGAGGGCTTGTTGTAATAACCTTTCTACCTCTTCCGAGTTGTCTGGATCCAGTATTTCGATTGGCATATTTTTTATTCAAAGAAGTCTTCAAGATCTTTTACTTTGGAAAATGCCTCACGCATACCTTCGATTTCTTCGTCACTTAGGTTTTTGAATAACATTTCAGGTTTTTTGATTTCTAACAGATCTGGCATTGAATCAAAACTTTTCACTCCTGTGAAATTATCTGGGTCAGAAACTTCTCCAGGCAAATTCAACTGATCCCACATTTTCTTTGCAGTCTCTGGTAAGAAAGGTGTTATTAAAGTTGCAATCACCTTACTAATATATGAACATGCGAAAAGAATTGCCTTCGCTCTTTCTGGATCAGTTTTTATCTCCTTCCATGGAGCTGCTTGACCGATGTATTTATTTCCTAGAGATGCAATTTTGAAAATCACTTTAAAAGCTGCTTTCAAGTGTACTGCGTCCATACGACTTTCAAATTCATCAACAAGCTCTCCTATTTCACTTATTAAGTCTGTTTCTAGGTCTGTTAATTGTTCTTCTCCTGGTTTCTCTAGAGTTCCATCAAATTTTTTGTAAGCGAATGAAGACGAACGATACATGAAGTTTGACAACGTTCCGCTCAACATCTTGTCATTCATTAATTTGAATTCCTCCCATCGGAACTCAGTATCTGATTTCTCAGGAATTACTGAAGTTAAATATGCTCTGAAAAGATCAGGATCTACATCTGAATCTAACAAAGTTTCGCAGAAGATTCCTCTCTTTTTACTTTTTGAGAATTTTGCTCCTTCATAGTTTAAATACTGCATTCCTTCAACATGGTCTGGCATTTTTTGTCCACCTGCAGCCATCAATATCGCTGGCCAAAATATTGTGTGGAATGGGATATTATCTTTACCTAGGAAGTGGTAAATATCTGTATCAGCTTCATCTCCAGCTTCTCTCTCCCAATACTGACGCCAATCCTCCTCTATTTCAGCAAGGAATGATATGTATGTAATTGGAGCCTCGAACCAAACATATAAAACCTTGTCCTCCATTCCTTCATACGGAACGCTTATTCCGTGTTTAAGATCTCTAGTAATACTCCGTTTTTTCAGTCCAGAGTCTAACCATCCCATGGCTAAACTTCTAACTTGAGGTCTCCATGAAGTTTGTTTCTCAACCCAACTTCTTAATTGATCCTCCATCTTCTCTAGATCTAAGAAAAGATGTTCAGTTGCTTTTAACTCAGGAGTAGCTCCTGTTAGTTTTGATCTTGGGTTAACTATTTCTTCTGGGTTCAGAACTTGAGTACAAGACTCACACTGATCTCCTGTAGCTTCATCAAATCCACAGTGTCCACATTCTCCTTCAACATATCTCCCTGCTAAAAACCTTTCTGCCTCTGGGTCATAGAACATCTCCATTGTTTCTTTGGTGATGTGGTTACCTTTTAGAATTTCACCAAAAAGCTCCTCTACTATTTCTTTATGCCTTGGACTACTTGTTCTCGAATAATTGTCGTAAGAAATCCCAAACCATTCATAGATTTTTGCATGTATGCCATGAATCATATTACAGAATGTTTCATGATCAATCCCCAATTGTTCGGCTGCAAGTTCTGAAGGAGTTCCAAATTCGTCTGATCCACCTATAAATTGTGTGGGGATGTTTTTTTGCCTTGAGTAACGAGCGAAAATATCAGCTGGCAAGTGAGATCCTACAATGTGCCCTAAGTGAGGAACATTGTTTATGTATGGCAAAGCCGCTGTTACTAATCTACCTCTAAAGCCAGAAGTAATACTGTTTGCATCTGCTTCTGCCTCTGGTTCGACAGGTATCTCTGGTTCAACGGTTGTATCTGATTCGACAAGTGCCTCTTCATTCAGATCTTCTGTATCAACTATTTCATCTACAGAAGGATCTCCTTTTAAATCTTCAACGTTCATATGGTTTGGTTTAAAAAAAATATTGGGAGTCATTCTGCCGTCATATATTTTTTTTGTCAAGCGGGAAGTGTTCTAACTTGTTCTTTGACTGCTTGGTTTGTTGCATATTCGAGAAAGATTTGAAAAAATAGTGTCGCGTGGTTCTTAACTTACCTGTCTCCAATGCTCGACTACCTGTCTGACTACAAAATAATGCTAGGCGCTCTATCTATTGTTCTTGGGGCTGTTGGCTATTCCTTCTACTTCAAGAAGATTTTCGAAGGCAAAATAAAGCCACATGCTTTTTCCTGGTTTGTTTGGGGATTGCTAACGGTGACTGTATTTGCGGCACAGGTGGTGAAAGGAGCAGGCCCTGGAGCCTGGAATATGGCTTTGGCCCCTATTGTTTGCTTCACTATTTCGGGTCTTGCCTTTTTTAAAGGGAATCGGACTTTTGTTAAGTCTGACTGGATTTTATTTGTAGCTGCCTTGGTTGCTATCTTCCTCTGGTGGTTTACTTCTGAGCCTCTCTTCTCAGTCATGCTAGTCACTTTGGCTGATGGTTTTGGTACGGCAATGATAATTCGCAAAAGTTATCACAAACCTAACGAAGAAAGTGTCTTTTTATTCACTCTTAATTCTATCAAAGCCGCTATATCTCTTTTTGCTATCAGATCCTACGTCCTCACAACTTGGCTCTATCCTGCGTATCTAGTACTAGGGAATGGATTGATTGCGTTGGTGGTTTGGTGGAGGAGGAGGCGGATAAAAGGTTGATAATAGTTCAAAAGAGGAGTTAAATTAATCTACATGAATTACGACGTAGTCATTATTGGTGCTAGTTTTTCTGGGCTGACTCTTGCTCATCATTTGCCGAAGGATCTGAAGGTCCTGGTTTTGGACATGAAGAAGAATCTCGACTCACATATTGAGTCGACTGGCTTGATCACTCAGGCTACTTATGACATGTTGGCTGATTTTGTTGATATTGCGCCTTTTATTCCTAATAAGATTAATAGTATTGGAGTGATCGGAACAGATTATGATCGTCATTTTTTCTCATATACAGATGATCCTTGGATTTATTCGACGGATACTCCTCAGCTTGTGAAGCATATGTCTGAAACTTTGCCTGAAAACATTAATTTGAAAATTAATTCGAGATTTCTGAGTCGTGAAGTTACGACTGATGATGAGTATCCTCTTGAGATCACTTTCGTCAAAGATGGTGAACATAAAACCATCAAATCCAAATTTCTAGTGGGAGCTGATGGTGCTAAATCTTCTGTGGCAAGGAAAGACAAGAAGTTAGCTGAGAATAAGAAAATTTTGATAGGTTTGGAAAAAGTTTTTTATGGAGATATTCTGTTTGGCCCTCATCCTGACCAGGCCGTTTATCACTATTGGTTCGGAGAATTTTCCCTGGGTTATGGTGGGTGGCT